>NZ_CP150265.1:6667500-6670000 GCF_037976325.1 Paenibacillus sp. FSL K6-3182 | reverse complement strand
ATGACCCCGTAACTTCGGGAGAAGGGGTGCCTCGGTAGGGTGAATAGCCCGAGGGGGCCGCAGTGAAAAGGCCCAAGCGACTGTTTAGCAAAAACACAGGTCTGTGCGAAGCCGTAAGGCGAAGTATACGGGCTGACGCCTGCCCGGTGCTGGAAGGTTAAGGGGAGCGGTTAGGGGTAACCCGAAGCTGTGAACCGAAGCCCCAGTAAACGGCGGCCGTAACTATAACGGTCCTAAGGTAGCGAAATTCCTTGTCAGGTAAATTCTGACCCGCACGAATGGCGTAACGACTTGGGCGCTGTCTCAACGAGAGATCCGGTGAAATTTTAATACCTGTGAAGATGCAGGTTACCCGCGACAAGACGGAAAGACCCCATGGAGCTTTACTGTAACTTGATATTGAACTTTGGTACGATCTGTACAGGATAGGTGGGAGCCTTTGAAGCATGAGCGCCAGCTTGTGTGGAGGCAACGTTGGGATACCACCCTGATCGTATCGGAGTTCTAACCTAGAACCGTGAAACCGGTTCGGGGACCGTGTCAGGTGGACAGTTTGACTGGGGCGGTCGCCTCCTAAAATGTAACGGAGGCGCCCAAAGGTTCCCTCAGAATGGTTGGAAATCATTCGAAGAGTGCAAAGGCATAAGGGAGCTTGACTGCGAGACCTACAAGTCGAGCAGGTACGAAAGTAGGGCTTAGTGATCCGGTGGTACCGAATGGAAGGGCCATCGCTCAACGGATAAAAGCTACCCTGGGGATAACAGGCTTATCTCCCCCAAGAGTCCACATCGACGGGGAGGTTTGGCACCTCGATGTCGGCTCATCGCATCCTGGGGCTGAAGTAGGTCCCAAGGGTTGGGCTGTTCGCCCATTAAAGCGGTACGCGAGCTGGGTTCAGAACGTCGTGAGACAGTTCGGTCCCTATCTGTCGCGGGCGCAGGAAATTTGAGAGGAGCTGTCCTTAGTACGAGAGGACCGGGATGGACGTACCGCTGGTGTACCAGTTGTTCCGCCAGGAGCACCGCTGGGTAGCCAAGTACGGACGGGATAAGCGCTGAAAGCATCTAAGCGTGAAGCCCCCCTCAAGATGAGATTTCCCAGTATGTAAGACCCCTTGAAGACGACGAGGTTGATAGGTTCGGGGTGGAAGCACAGCAATGTGTGTAGCTGACGAATACTAATCGGTCGAGGGCTTATCCTAAACACGTTTACTGTGACCCATACATCCAGTAGACAGCAGCTAAAAAGGCTTCAGCAAGCCTAATCTTTCGTATCCAGTTTTCAATGTGCAAAACGCACAATGAAGCAAGACTCCCACTCGCAGTGGGTTTTAGTGTTTCCATGGAGGATTAGCTCAGCTGGGAGAGCATCTGCCTTACAAGCAGAGGGTCGGCGGTTCGATCCCGTCATCCTCCACCATAGTATGAGTCATTAGCTCAGTTGGTAGAGCACCTGACTTTTAATCAGGGTGTCGTAGGTTCGAATCCTACATGACTCACCATTTTTTAATCTCGGATGCGCGCGTATGGCGGAATTGGCAGACGCACTAGACTTAGGATCTAGCGGGCAACCGTGGGGGTTCAAGTCCCTCTACGCGCATCATAGTACGACAAAAGAAGTCTTGCTTAGCAAGGCTTTTTTTGTTGTTTAAAAGTAGGAAATGATACTCAAATGAGATGTTTTTGAGCTATTTTTTTGTCAAAGGAGTTAGCCTCGTGTACAATAAAAACAGCTAAGGGAGGACATATATGAATTTTTCTGTCACCTTTTTTACAAATATAAGCATTCTCATCACTTGTGCTTACCTTTTTAACCTCCTATATAAGAATTTTCTAAACCGAGCTTCCTCCAATGTGAAAAATAGTCTGTTGATTGTCACTTTTATTTTATCCGGCTGGCTGACGATGATGGTTGGTGTAGAATTAGGTAAGGGGCCCTTATTCGATTTGCGCGGCGTACCTATTATTTTTGCAACACTAGTGTTCCGAGATCCGCGCCATGTTTTTATTATTGGACTTGGTATCTCTGCTTCAAGATTTTTTGTCAATGGAATAACACCAAGCTCACTAACGGGATCAATTAATATCGCTATTATGGGACTCGTCGCTGCGGGGCTCGTCATGCTTTACGAACGACGCCAGTTATGGGGCTATCGTAAGAAGGCAACGATTTCTTTGCTCACCATCAATATTGTACAGGTAACTGGTATCGCGATCTTTGGCGCTCTGTCTCGTGAGTTGTACTTGAAGCAGATTATGCCTTTTACGCTGCCTCTTTCTATTTTGCTTGGTGCCTTATTCTTATTTATTATTAATGATTTTTATAAGGAACAGCTCCAAGCGGACGAGCTGCGCGACAATAACTTGCTTCTAATGGAGCAAACGAAGGAGCTTGAAGACAAAGCGATACAAATCATGAAGTCATCCAAATACAAGTCGGACTTCCTCTCTAATATGTCCCATGAGCTTCGGACACCTCTTAATAGTATCATTGTCCTCTC
>NZ_CP150265.1:6657500-6662500 GCF_037976325.1 Paenibacillus sp. FSL K6-3182 | reverse complement strand
CACTGGAGGCCCGAACCCACGCATGTTGAAAAATGCGGGGATGAGGTGGGGGTAGCGGAGAAATTCCAATCGAACTCGGAGATAGCTGGTTCTCCCCGAAATAGCTTTAGGGCTAGCCTCGAGGAATGAGCGTCGTGGAGGTAGAGCACTGATTGGGTGCGGGGCCCGCCAAGGGTTACCAAGTCCAGTCAAACTCCGAATGCCATAGACGTGCTACTCGGGAGTCAGACAGTGAGTGCTAAGATCCATTGTCAAGAGGGAAACAGCCCAGATCATCAGCTAAGGTCCCCAAGTGTGTGTTAAGTGGGAAAGGATGTGGAGTTGCAAAGACAACCAGGATGTTGGCTTAGAAGCAGCCATCATTTAAAGAGTGCGTAATAGCTCACTGGTCGAGTGACTCTGCGCCGAAAATGTAACGGGGCTAAACACACCACCGAAGCTATGACATGTACCATTAGGTACTTGGGTAGGGGAGCGTTGAATACGGATTGAAGTTGGACCGTGAGGACTGGTGGACTGTATTCAAGTGAGAATGCCGGTATGAGTAACGAAAAGACAAGTGAGAATCTTGTCCGCCGAAAGCCTAAGGGTTCCTGAGGAAGGCTCGTCCTCTCAGGGTAAGTCGGGACCTAACGCGAGGCCGAAAGGCGTAGTGGATGGACAACAGGTTGAAATTCCTGTACCACCGAAGATTGTTTGAGCAATGGGGTGACACAGAAGGGCAGTGACGCGGACTGATGGAATAGTCCGTCCAAGCAGTGAGGCTGATCGATAGGCAAATCCGTCGATCATAAGGCTGGGCTGTGATGGGGAGCGAAAATTGCAGTAGCGAAGGTCATGTACTCCGGCTGTCAAGAAAAGCCTCTAGTGAGATCTAGGTGCCCGTACCGCAAACCGACACAGGTAGGCGAGCAGAGCATGCTAAGGCGCGCGGAAGAACTCTCGTTAAGGAACTCGGCAAAATGACCCCGTAACTTCGGGAGAAGGGGTGCCTCGGTAGGGTGAATAGCCCGAGGGGGCCGCAGTGAAAAGGCCCAAGCGACTGTTTAGCAAAAACACAGGTCTGTGCGAAGCCGTAAGGCGAAGTATACGGGCTGACGCCTGCCCGGTGCTGGAAGGTTAAGGGGAGCGGTTAGGGGTAACCCGAAGCTGTGAACCGAAGCCCCAGTAAACGGCGGCCGTAACTATAACGGTCCTAAGGTAGCGAAATTCCTTGTCAGGTAAATTCTGACCCGCACGAATGGCGTAACGACTTGGGCGCTGTCTCAACGAGAGATCCGGTGAAATTTTAATACCTGTGAAGATGCAGGTTACCCGCGACAAGACGGAAAGACCCCATGGAGCTTTACTGTAACTTGATATTGAACTTTGGTACGATCTGTACAGGATAGGTGGGAGCCTTTGAAGCATGAGCGCCAGCTTGTGTGGAGGCAACGTTGGGATACCACCCTGATCGTATCGGAGTTCTAACCTAGAACCGTGAAACCGGTTCGGGGACCGTGTCAGGTGGACAGTTTGACTGGGGCGGTCGCCTCCTAAAATGTAACGGAGGCGCCCAAAGGTTCCCTCAGAATGGTTGGAAATCATTCGAAGAGTGCAAAGGCATAAGGGAGCTTGACTGCGAGACCTACAAGTCGAGCAGGTACGAAAGTAGGGCTTAGTGATCCGGTGGTACCGAATGGAAGGGCCATCGCTCAACGGATAAAAGCTACCCTGGGGATAACAGGCTTATCTCCCCCAAGAGTCCACATCGACGGGGAGGTTTGGCACCTCGATGTCGGCTCATCGCATCCTGGGGCTGAAGTAGGTCCCAAGGGTTGGGCTGTTCGCCCATTAAAGCGGTACGCGAGCTGGGTTCAGAACGTCGTGAGACAGTTCGGTCCCTATCTGTCGCGGGCGCAGGAAATTTGAGAGGAGCTGTCCTTAGTACGAGAGGACCGGGATGGACGTACCGCTGGTGTACCAGTTGTTCCGCCAGGAGCACCGCTGGGTAGCCAAGTACGGACGGGATAAGCGCTGAAAGCATCTAAGCGTGAAGCCCCCCTCAAGATGAGATTTCCCAGTATGTAAGACCCCTTGAAGACGACGAGGTTGATAGGTTCGGGGTGGAAGCACAGCAATGTGTGTAGCTGACGAATACTAATCGGTCGAGGGCTTATCCTAAACACGTTTACTGTGACCCATACATCCAGTAGACAGCAGCATAAAAGGCTTCAGCAAGCCTAATCTTTCGTATCCAGTTTTCAAAGTGCAAAACGCACAATGAAGCAAGACTCCCACTCGCAGTGGGTTTTAGTGTTTCCATGGAGGATTAGCTCAGCTGGGAGAGCATCTGCCTTACAAGCAGAGGGTCGGCGGTTCGATCCCGTCATCCTCCACCATAGTATGAGTCATTAGCTCAGTTGGTAGAGCACCTGACTTTTAATCAGGGTGTCGTAGGTTCGAATCCTACATGACTCACCATTTTTTAATCTCGGATGCGCGCGTATGGCGGAATTGGCAGACGCACTAGACTTAGGATCTAGCGGGCAACCGTGGGGGTTCAAGTCCCTCTACGCGCATCATAGTACGGCAAAGAAGTCTTGCTTAGCAAGGCTTTTTTTGTTGTTTAAAAGTAGGAAATGATGCTTAGATGAGATGTTTTGAGTAGTTTTCATGAAATGGGTAACATCATATTTGTAGAACATAATAAGGCTTCAGTTGTTATTACTCCGATCACGTAAAAAATTCCACTACACATTCCCCGAATTTTTAACCCTCTGCAGACAAGTATTATCATTCTAATATCTGGAATCTAATAAGAGACGAAGGTACGGGATGTTAAGAGCCGAATAGACACGCCTTAAAAAAGAAGAGGGCTGCTCTGTAATAGTACTGTGATGCGACTGTAAGTGTACTTATTGAAAAGGCGAACGCTTAGACAGCTGTTTGTCTAGGTATTACTAATATGTCAGATCGTAATGTTGCGGAAATTCATTCAATAATCTAGGGTACATGTTCGAATGAATGCAAGTAGCTTTTTTTGACTATAACACTATATAAAATGTGCTAGTCTCGGTGCCTCTGGCACACACACGACCGGTTGGTCATCGGTGCGTTTACATTAGTGATGTTTGTTCTTCAAGAGAACTCCTTCCATTATGACTGCGCGTCTACCTGCGATAGGAGATGCTTTCTAACGTGGGTTCGGCGGTGTTATGCCAATCTAGATTCTCCGATCGTTCAATCCAATTCATATATCTACGATACATCAAGCAGGGTGTCCCTGAAAATTAGTAATAAAAAATCTGTGATATAATATTAAGCAGCAATACGAAATGGATTAACGGGCGGGGATATATATATGAAATTGGAGCGATTGATCTCCATAATCTACAAGCTCCTGAATAACGAAGTTTTGTCTGCTTCTATGCTGGCTGAAGAGTATCAAGTTTCCCAAAGAACCATTTATCGGGATATCGATGTGATCTGCGCTGCGGGCTTCCCTGTCATATCGTATCAGGGAATGAATGGCGGATACGGCATAATGGACGGATACAAAATGGATAAAAGCTTGCTCGGTTCTTATGATGTCGATTCCCTAATCACCGTGCTAAGCAGCCTCTCCAGCGTGTTTAAAGATGAGCGTGCTCAGGGTACCATTGAAAGACTACAAACAATCGGACCCGAGCAACAGATCCCCACTGTATCTGTCGACTTAGAAACCCGCCGGTCAGGGCCAGACGCGCTTCAATATTTACGTACGGGCATTACGGAGCGAAAAATCGTCCGTTTTGATTATATTAATGCTAATAATGATCGTACTTCCCGTGATATGGAACCCATACAGCTTCATTTCAAATATGGCAATTGGTACGTTTATGGCTTTTGTCGCACGCGTTGTGACTATCGGGAGTTCCGACTATCACGGATAATGAACTTAGTGTTGACGCAGGAAGACTTTCAGCAGCACCACTTAGTGTCGAAAGAGCTTACTTTCACAAACAAGGAATGGTGCGATCTTTTGAAAGATGTTGTGATTCAAGTGGGACCGGAGGCTTTGGCGATAGCTATGGATCAGTTTCACCAAGCGGATATGGAATTTCATGCCGATGGAAATGCAACGATACGAATTCCAGTATATAAACCACTAGAAGCAAGATGGCTATGGTCCATTCTTCTGAGCTTTGGCAGTGGTGCCGAAGTACTCGAACCTCATGCACTGCGAGGGGTTTTAAAAGAACAGCTTCAAAATACACTCAAACTTTATGAAGAAGTATGACAGTCTGTTGTCATACTTCTTTTATTATTATAACTACAGAACCAAAATCAATTTATTAGAAATCAAAAGGAGACTTTACGAATGTCCAATTATCCAGTAGAAATGTTTCAATACCACACATGGGCCAACCAAACGATCATGGGGAGAATCAAGGAACTCCCTGCCTCTGTGCTAAGTCAAGAAGTAAACAGCTCATTTCCTACCCTTGCCCATGCCCTTAGTCATATCTATGCAGTGGATACGATGTGGTATAAGGTTTTAACAGGCACTGGTATGCGAGAGGCATTTCAAGAATGTATGTCGCTAAATGTGAGTATCCTGCATTCTGTAGATGAATACGCCAACAACTTCGCGCAGTTATCGGAACAATACAAAGAATGGTTCCAAAGCGAAGCTGATTTGGAGCAAACCGTTTTGCTTGATAACCCATTTGCCGGAATTCGCCAAACACGCTTATCGGAAATTGTACTGCAAGTGGCCAATCATGGGACCTATCACAGAGGCAATATTTCTACAATGTTGCGCCAACTAGGCCACGCATCCGTCATGAACGACTATGCATTTTTTTGGTATCAGGAAGCTGCTGAATCCGTTTAAACACTGGCGCATCGTTTTGAAAATTTGGTGAGTGCAATGGATATTGTTTTGAGTTAAATCAAATTATACTAAAAAGGTCGATACTTCTAAAAATAGGGGAGTCGACCTTTTTACTTCGATTTAATAGAAGAAATAAGTCACC
>NZ_CP150265.1:1230000-1252500 GCF_037976325.1 Paenibacillus sp. FSL K6-3182 | reverse complement strand
TGCTGGCTTTGTCTCATCCTGTACGCCTCCAAGTTCGATTATGCCTTATCTGATTCTACTATTAACCGCAGCACTTTTTGAACTTTTTCCCGCTTCCGCAAGAACAAGGTTCATTACGTCCGACTTTTTTCTTTGATTGCATATCGATTACTTCCGCTTGAGCAGCTGGCTTAGGTACATTATTCAGCACCATGCTCACGTTTGCACGTTTCTCCGCTAGCTCTTCTGGGGAATAACCTTTGATGGCCCATTGCTTCGTGCTGTTCATTAATGGAACGAGCAAATCGGTAATATTCCTCATTGTTTCCGAATTAGGAATTTCAATAAAGTTCTGTGCCAGCTCAATAACAGAAGCTAAAGAATCTCCGTTTCTCGCAGCATCTGTACATTCCTCAGCCATCAAATCAGCTTCTTCACGGTCAATCTCATAACGCTCTAGTACAAAACGGACTAGATTCATATAGTGGCTGTTTCTCTCCACATATTCTGCTTCTCCAGCTTTCAAAAGCTGCTGCTTCGTAAATGGACAAAAATCCAGATCATGTCTAAGGTCTCTTTCTTTCACAATTGCCTCAGGATCTGCTACCCGATAGTCTGATATGTAGCCACTCTCTTCAATGAAAAATTGCTCATAGTAATCTTGGGCAGCAAACAAAACGTTCATAATATCATATTGAGCAAGAGGATGATCATCCTCTGAGATTACAAATGATTTCAACTGATCTATCGTCAATGTTCCATAATAATAGAGTAGGCCCTGCGTTAACCGTATCCATTCCGTGTTTCGATTAAGAATGGGCGTTTCCTTTAAGAGGTCCCCTGCTTTAATGAATTCCACCAGTTCGGCTGGCATCATCACAACACGCTTGCCATCTACCGTTCCCGGAAATAAAATACCACGCTCTAGGAAATAAGTATACTGCTGCAATTCAAGAAACGGCTTGTCCCAAATACCTTCGTTTTTCACTATTTTCTGAACAAGCTTCAATCTATTATGATCAAAGCAACGAGTTGCCATTTGTAGATTGTCTGGTATCAGCTCTGAAAGCTTCTCCACAAGCCCCTGCTTATTGAGCGAGCTTAGGTTGCTAATATCCAAATTCGTACGTATTCTAGTTAATTGCTGCTTCGATAATGTGCTTAGCGCATCCGCATAAGACAGTGGATAGGTAAGCGGCGGCCATAATTTTTCCAGTGCTTTATCTTGCTTTGTTGTCATAATAATCTCCTAACTCGTAGATGTATTTCATGCTCTTCTATGAATTATGAGTGGTACACTCAAAAGACATGCAGGTTCAAAGATAACAAAAATCGAAGATGGAATCAAACAAATCTGTTACTAATTTCATCACAAAATGTAAACTCAACCTATAAATTACGGATTCAAACCTAAATAAAAGCCTCACAGATCATCAAGCGATCTACGAGGCTTATTCAAAATCTATCATGATTTATCCATACCTTTTACACTTAACAGCGAATTAAGCTGCTCCAGTAAATTACCGCCGCCAGTGAGCGAGATAGTCCCGATTTTCTCGCAAATTTTCTCAAGAAACTCAAGCTCTTTCAGACGATAGAGCGTGCCGTTCTCATCCATTAGCTTAGCGGTATTTAGCAGGCTTCTAGTAGACGCTGTCTCTTCTCTTCGTGTAATGAGATTGGCTTGCGCCTTCTTCTCAGCAAGCAGCACCGTATTAAGGATGTCCTTAATATCACCCGGCAAAATAATATCTTTGAGGCCCGCCGAAACGAACTGTACGCCGTAATGCTCCTTCTGCTCGTTCAGACGTGTAAGTACAAAATTCGCGATTTCTTGCTTCATGCGCAGCAGATCATCCAGCTTAAGAGTACCGACATATTCGCGCAAAATAAGCTGCAGCAAAATGTACACCTGCTCCTCGAACGACTTAATCTGAAATGCTTTTAGCGGGTCAACAACCTTGTATTGGCACACAAAGTTCAGCCGCAGCGTCACCTTGTCCTCTGTCATGATCTCTTGTCCAGTCATGTCCAGCTGAAGCTGGCGCAGATCAACCGTCTTCACCTGCACGCTCGTTGGTCCTTTCCAGAAATAATATTTTCCCGGACGAAGCTCGCGCTGCAAAACGTTATTAAAAAATAACAACCCCGTTTCATAGCTTGCCACCTCGAACACTTGCATAAAGCTTTGCAGCCTCGACAGCAGTGATCTATCGATCTCTGATGTCAGTTCTGGATTCCGAATGTCTATACGAATAAATGAATGTTTTTTCATTACATTCCAGAATCCATAAAGCCCTGGTGTCAGCAATGTGGCAAATTTGCCATCCTCAAAATGCAGTACATACTCATAATCCTGCACATCAGCTATCGTCAGCTGCTCGGCAAGCTGCTCATCGTGGAGAAATAGCTTCAACTCCATATTTGGAACAGCGAAACGCTTCGCAATATTTTGCAAAATAACGGTATCATCAGAAAATGATGTATGGCGATATACGCCCGGCTGCAAAAGCTTTATGTAACTGCCTTTTTTGAAAAGCAGACCTCGTTCATCGTTCTTGATAATCACTTTTTTAAACATGATTTAACACCTCTTTACACGGTTTGGTTGATCTTTGGAACAGGAGCGCTCCTGCGGCTAGACCGGAATCCGGCTTGAGAAGGGAGCAGAGCTGCTTTACAGCTTCGTTGTCGATAGTCGAGTACGGATGTACCTTCCATCTGTGCTCGTTCTATGTCTTACTCTGCTATAAGAGGCAGCTGGCTCCAATCGGTATCCACCGATTGCATAGGTTTTGCTGCAGTGATTGTGCCGAGGCATCGTCTGAGTGCTCCTGCTTAAGATCACATCTACAACATTAGTTCTCCTTTGGAGGGAGTCAGAGTGCTCCGAAGAGCTGTTTCGCGGATTAGGCGATTGACAATAGAGGGATTAAGTCCACTCTATCCTGTGGGAGATTAAGACGATATGAGCGATACAGTATACAAGCGCATAGTATGCGCGTGCACTGCGGGATTTTTAGAAATCCCAGCCAAGGTACGCCATTCGTACATGAACCTCATCTATTATTGAAGTTATCTTTAATAGCGATTTAATAAAAGCTAGGTGCCTTTTATAGCAGCCATCGGCTTGCATTTGGCTATCACGGCAGCTAAAGAAGCGCCAACAACGCTGTCGATGATCTGATCTACGTCTTTATATGCCTGTGGGCATTCATCGAGAATGGCCTGCAAGGAAGCATGGTTAACGAGTATTTCATCATCCGTCCCAACCTTCAGCGATTGTTCAAACTGATCAACCGTTACCATTTCTTTTGTTGCTTTTCGCGATCTCGCTCGCCCCGCTCCATGGCAAATAGAATAGAAGTTTTTGAGTCCCTCTTCCTTGCCTACCATAATATAAGAGGAAGTTCCCATAGAGCCTGGGATGAGCGCGGGATGTCCTGTCTCCTTGTACACCGGCGTATTTAGAAAATGCCCCGCCGGAAGCGCACGCGTTGCCCCTTTGCGATGGACGAGCATCGGCTGGTTGCGGTGAAACTCCTTGAGCGCGTAGTTATGCATCAGATCATAGAGAACCGGCATTTCTGTACTTGCTCCGAAAACTTCCTGAAAAGCTTCACGGACACCGAATGCAATCATATGACGGTTGCTTACGGCGAAGTTGAGTGCAGAATACATCAGGTTCAAGTAGGTCTGCCCTTCCTGACTCGCAATCGGGGCATAGATCAGATTAGGGTCTGGATTGCTAACTCCCCACTGATTCATCGCTTCCTTAATAACCTTATTGTGTTCGCGTCCAACCATTCCGCCCCATGATCTGGAGCCAGAGTGAATCATGACGACAACCTGACCGTCGAACAAGCCCCATTTTGCCGCCACATTTGCGTATTCCTCATTTATCTCCAAATACTGAATTTCAATGAAGTGATTGCCACTGCCGAGCGATCCGAGCTGCCCACGCGCATATTTCATAATTTTCGGAGGCAGTTGATTTAAATAGGTATGGTCGAAGTCAAACTGGGATTGCTCCACATGCGTCAGCCATTGCTCATTTGGCACATATTTCTCAGGCAGACCCTTCAAGCCATGCTGTACCACACTCATAACATCGATATCGTCGTAGTTGGAGTTCTTACGCTCGTTAGTCGGTACGTATTTCTCGATTGCGGTGATCAATGCTCTACGAATGTTTTTGTCAGCAAGCTCACGCTTATGAAGCGATGTTGTATGAACGCGCATCCCACAGCCAATATCAGATCCGACAATAGAGGGAGATACACAGCCATTTTTCATATTCCAGACCGCAGTCGTCCCAATGCAGGTTCCAATGCCAACGTGGGCATCAGGAGTATAGCTCATATATTGATTTCGAGGAATTTGCAAATTGTTGTTTGCCATTTCATATACTTTGTCCCCAAAGGCTTGGAGCACATCTTCATTCGCAAATACGTGGAGTGAGCCATGCTCAAGCTCCATTTCATGATGATTGCCTCCATGTCTCTTATGCTGCATTATCATCGTAATACCTCCCGTGCTTCAAGCTATACGTGTCGTAACTCGTTTGCTTGCTCGCTTCTTATGAGCTTTATATTGCCTGATTTTGGAGACCGTGAACATGGTGAAAGTATTACGAGTAAGCAAAAACGCAATTAGCTTTCTCTGGATGCTAATGAAGCTTTGACGAAAAAATAGAAGACTAGTATTAAACTTATATTTTAAGCAAAAACGCAATTAGCTTCCTCTGGATGCTAATAAAGTTTTGACGGAGAGATATAAGCCTAATATAAGAATTAAATTTATATACTCTTATATCTAGAGGAAAATTTTCCTTTTTGTTCAAATTTGCGCTCTTCCTGTTAAGATAGAAAAGAAGAGCGCTTATGATCGGAGGAATACATAAATGGCAAAAGAAAGCTTTGATAAAGAGATCCAGTTTTTGCGGATGCTCGTTCTTACGAGCGGTGCATATAATCGCCAGCAGTATGCGGACAGGCTGGGCATCTCCATCCATACCTTCGATAAAACGATCAAACGTCTGAAAGAGGTTGTGAATAGCGTTTACCAACAGCTGCCTGAGGATAAAGGCAAGGAGTTTGCAGAAACCATTCGTTACAGCTATCTTGATTCTTCGGAACCGATGCTTCTGTTTCTATTTCGCGCCAAATCTCTAAAAGAATCAGAGAGTCAGCGCCTCTCCTTATTGCTTGCTGCTATGCGCGAGAAGTCATTCACTGCAATGGAGCTCCTCGATCTATGCTGCAGCAGCATGCCGGAAGAGCTCTCACTGCCTGACGAAAAAACGATACGAGGCGATTTGAAATATTTAGAGCAAGTAGGCGTCATCAAAAAAGAGTCTGGAACGCGCCCTTTTCGCTATCGGATATACAATGATTTAGTGCAGCAGCTCTCACGCGATGAACTGCTCGATCTATATGACTTTGTAGACGTTATGGCAAATACCCAAATTCCCTCCGTACAGGGTTATTTGCTGCGTGATGGTGTCAAGAAATACATGAATCGGAATCAGGTCGATTACGGCTCGGTTGAACCCTTCTTATATAAGTACCACTATTACTCTCGTATTTTGGACGAGGCTCATCTCTTTACACTGCTTGCTGCGATACGTCATCGGCGCTCGGTCAGTTTTCTCTATTTTTCGCCGAAAAAAGAAACCAGCTACACATCCAAAAATACGAATCCATTATTTGAGCGCGATACCGAAGGTCAGCAGGAAACGCTGCTCCCTCTAAAAGTTGTTTACGATCATCAATATGGCCGCTGGTACCTTCTTGGTCATCACGCCCGCTACGGCATTAAGAAATACCGAATGGAAGGCTTAACCCAAATTTCGGAAGAGGAAGAAGCCCCCGTGGCATTATTCGAGTCCAAAAGAGATGAGCTGGAGCAGCGGATTAAACATAGCTGGCTAATTGATACGGGCAAGCCTGTTCTAGTGCGGGTTCGCTTCTTTCATCCCGGACCTCATATCCCAAGCTTCGTGATGGAGCGTGTTCTGCTCCAAGGTCAATGGGGCACTATTTTGGAAGAAAGCGAAGAATCCTTCATCTATGAAATTGAGGTGAACGGAACGATTGAAATCAAGCCTTGGATTAGGAGCTTTGGCTCAAGCTGCGAGGTGCTTGCTCCCTTGAAGCTGAGGCAGGAACTGATTGAGGAATGGAAGGAGATAAAAAGCTACTATGAATCCTTTTGAGAAAATATTCAACTATCAGATTTTATCCAAGCTGGAAGGCTCCGGTACGTTCATCATGACTGCGCATGAGCGAAGTTGGCTGAAGACCATGCTTGAGCATCCCGCTGCTGCGGCTGCTTTGTCTCCAGAAACGCTTATTCAAATGAACACTATATTAGAAGAAGATCAATCCTTGGATACTGGCGGGCTTCTGCATAAGGCAGCTAGTAGAGAGAAGCAAGTCTATCATTCTTACATTCGTCCTCTTCGCCAAGCTATCACTAACAAAAACCTACTATATATAAGCTATAAAATTAAAGGAGGCCGCACCTGTACGGAGCAAAGGGGTCTTCCCTATAAGCTGGAATATTCGATGGTCAAACGGGAATGGTATCTTCTCTGGTACCATATCAATCATCGAACGCTGATGAGCACAAAGCTTGATAACGTGACGGGCAGCAGCGAGCAGATTTGTCCAACGGAATATTACGAGCAGCTAATTGGTATCGTTCAAGGCTTAATGAAAAAACGCAGCATGAGTGCGAATATTCTTGTTGTTCCCGAATACAACGGCGAGCTCTCGCGCATTTTGTATGCTTTTTCTTGCTTCGAGAAAGAAGTCAGTTACGCTGCCGACTCCAATGAATATACGATTCAATTGCACTTTTCAAGCAAGGACAGCGAATATGTTCTTTCCAAAACTCGCTTCCTCGGAAAGCGGGTTCGCATCATCGATGGCGAGCACCTGCGGCGCCGTATGCTCGAGTCTGCGACAAAATCCCTAGCACGATATGCACAATTTGACGAAAAATTTTATTTAGAATGATTATAAAATGATATTGATTTCCTCCTATAAAACGGTAACATAAGGTATGAGGCGTAATCATACAAAATCAATGAGGTGAATCTATTATGAGTACTGAGAAGAACAAGCTCACAACTAGCTTTGGCGCTCCCGTTGGAGACAACCAAAACTCGATGACAGCAGGCTCACGTGGTCCCACATTAATTCAGGATGTTCATCTGCTTGAAAAGCTGGCGCATTTCAATAGAGAGCGTGTTCCAGAACGCGTTGTCCATGCCAAAGGCGCAGGCGCACATGGCTACTTTCAAGTTACGCATGATGTCACGTCTTATACGAAAGCTAACTTTTTGTCCGAAGTAGGAAAACGCACACCTATGTTTATACGTTTTTCAACCGTAGCTGGCGAGCTCGGCTCTGCCGATACGGTGCGCGATCCACGCGGTTTCGCCGTTAAATTTTATACAGATGAAGGAAACTATGATCTTGTCGGCAATAATACACCCGTATTCTTTATTCGTGATGCGATTAAATTTCCAGACTTCATTCATACTCAGAAGCGTCATCCTCAAACCCATTTAAAAAACCCGAATGCGGTATGGGATTTCTGGTCCTTATCGCCTGAGTCTCTGCATCAGGTTACGATCCTTATGTCTGACCGCGGGATTCCTGCTACGTTTAGACATATGCATGGTTTTGGAAGCCACACTTTCAAATGGGTGAATGACCAAGGCCAAGCGGTATGGGTGAAATACCATTTCAAAACAGAGCAAGGTGTTCAAAACATCTCTAATGAGGTAGCTGCCAAAATTGCTGGCGAAAATCCTGATTATCATACCGAAGATTTATTTAATGCAATTGCAAGTGGAGATTTTCCAGCGTGGAAGCTTTATGTGCAGATCATGCCTGAAGAGGATGCGAATACATATCGCTTCGATCCGTTTGACGTAACGAAAGTCTGGTCTCAAAAGGATTATCCATTAATTGAGGTCGGTCGCATGGTGCTTGACCGCAACCCGGAAAATTATTTTGCAGAGGTGGAGCAAGCGACATTCTCGCCAGGATCATTTGTCCCAGGAATCGAAGCTTCACCGGATAAGATGCTCCAAGGACGTCTCTTTGCTTACTCCGATGCTCATCGTTACCGTGTTGGCGCCAATCATAATCAACTGCCGATTAATCGCCCTGTCGCTCCGGTGAACAATCACCAGCGCGATGGCCAGATGCGTGCAGACGGCAACGGAGGAGCATCGATTTATTACGAGCCTAACAGCTACGGCGGACCAACGGAGTCGCCGGAAAACAAGCCAACTCCGTTCGAAGTGTCAGGAAATGCAGACAGCGCTCCTTTTGACCATCATGACCACTACACACAAGCTGGCGACCTTTATCGCCTTATCAGCGAAGAGGAACGTGCCCGCCTTATTGATACGATCGTCGGCGCTATGAAGCCCGTTGAGAAAGATGAGATCAAGCTTCGTCAGATTGGCCATTTTTTCAAAGCAGACCCTGATTTTGGCCAACGCATTGCTGAAGGGCTTGGCTTGTCCATCTCACAGCAATCATAATTTCTTATATATCGCATCATCCAGCCTTGCAGCTTTCGAATCCCTTTCGAGAGCCGCAAGGCTTATTTGTTTGAAGTTATGGTGGCTCGGGACGGAATCGAACCGCCGACACTAGGATTTTCAGTCCTATGCTCTACCAACTGAGCTACCGAGCCTTATTGCTTGAAGTTATGGTGGCTCGGGACGGAATCGAACCGCCGACACTAGGATTTTCAGTCCTATGCTCTACCGACTGAGCTACCGAGCCATAATATTTAATATCCCTGAAAATACAAATAGCCCCTCATCCGAAGGGACGAGAAGCCGTGGTACCACCCTAAATTAAAACGTCTCTGCAACAAAAACAGAAATGTTCTCACTTTAATTAATAACGGTTAACTAACCGGTGCTCCTCTACTTGCCGTTACTGGTTTCAAGGGACTGCTCCGGAGTGAACTTCAACCAACCCTTTTCCCAGAAACGCTCTCAATCTTCGGCGCTTCCTCCCTGTAAGTAGGTATTGATTTACTTTTCTCCATCTACGCATTTATATTGTTTTGAATAATTTTCCTAATAGTACGTTAAGATCCACAAAAAGTCAACAGTTGGAATTCATTAAAAAATATTTTGTGACTAGAATGCCATTGATCCAATTAATCTTCCTCCGTAGATGTAGATTAAGCCATGATTATAATCAGTTTCTTTCTTTGAATAACAATGCTTTCATTGCAAAGCGAGGTAAAATTAATTGCCTCTTCCATCTAGAAGGCTGCTTTATTAATCGATAAAGCCATTCCAAATTTAACTTTTGCCATATTACAGGCGCTCGCTTTACGGTTCCAGCAATTGTATCCAGACTCCCGCCAACGCCTATAGCAACCCTAGCGTTTAGACAATTTTTAAACGTATGAATCCAAAATTCGGCTTTAGGCGCACCTAAGGCAACGACTAAAACATCGGGACTCAAGCTTGCAATTTCATTCACAATTTTCGCGTCATCCTTAGGTTCAAAAAAACCATGATGCCTTCCGACAATAGACACGTTTGGGTATTTCAAATTGATCACTTCTAAAGCCTTTTTACTCGTCATCTCACTTGCGCCCAGCAGATAGAACGACCACTTTTTCCTATTGCCCATCTCCAATAGATTGATCAGAAGATCGCATCCCGTAACACGTTCTGGCAGCGGATTCCCCTTAAACCGAGAGACCATGACGATGCCTGCACCATCAGCAGTAAGGTGTGCCGCGTCGTTAATAATGGAACGAAGCTCTAAATTTTGCTGACAAGACATACTGATTTCTGGATTCAACGTCACCACGTGGAAAAGCTCTGTTTTTTTCTCTTTAATAACTTCGTCAATCAAATCGACAGTTTCACCCATCGTTATTTTAGGGATGGGAATGCCCATAATTAGCGAATGATTTTCCATTAGATCCACCTTGGTTTTTTATCCACATTCTAGCATAGATGAGTAACTCAAACTATCTAGTTCTTTCATGCTTTGATGAACTCTCTGCCGATCAACAGAAAAAAAGCTCTAAGGACAATTTCTTAGAGCTGCTTATCTTATTTATGAATATTTATTAGGCGAATGGATAAATCCAGAAACGCTCCGTTCCAAAGCGCTCTTGTATTTCCGCATCCTGAAGGGTTTTATTGCCCATTAACTCGGCCGCTTGAAACTGCGAACGATGTGCTTGTATCGAAGCCATTTTTTGATGCAAAAAAGGTTTAATATCATTCACGATTTGAGGTTTCCCAATCGCTTGTTGATGGTTTTTAGAAAAAGCTACGCAATATACGATTGGCCTCTCCGCTTGCGGCAGCCTGCCGACTGTCCTAATGACGGACGCCCCGCATGCATCGTGGTCGGGATGAACGCTGTAGCCTGGATAAAAAGTGTATACAATCGACGGATTCAGCTCCTGAATAAGAGCTTTTATTTGCCCATCCAACTGCTCATGATCTTCAAATTCGAGCATTTTATCATGAAAACCAAGCATTCTCAAATCTTGTATGCCGATGGCTTGGCATGATTCCTCCAGTTCAAGCTTGCGTATAGCGGGTAAAGTGACCCGATTGGCGAATGGAGGTATTCCCATATTTCGGCCCATTTCCCCAAGTGTCAAGCAAGCATAGGTCACATGAGCTCCATCTTGGATATGCTTAGCCAGTGTCCCCGAAACGGAGAAAGCCTCATCATCCGGATGCGGCAGTATAACTAAAATATTATTTTGTCCCACAGAATTTCTAATCTCCTCTCTCATCAGAAGGGTTCCTTGCTTAATTGCAGTGATACGACAAGTTTTCCTTGCCCATCATGACCTGCCAGAATCAGCCGCTCCGGTTCGTTCTCATCCCAGTGGGTAAGCCCCTCCGAGTATACCCAGCCTTGCGACATTTTCAAGCCAACCCGATAAGGCCCGCTCCCTGCAATCGAACCGTGAGAATAACGAATCACCACATTCGTAAGGAAATTGGCTGCTGGATGCTTTGAACTGTCGAGATGAGCAGCGTAAGCACCTGTAGTCATTTCAAGATGAATAAAAAGTTCCTGATTTTTAAAGCTATCTATCCTCTGCTGCACCTTTTCTTGATTAATCAGCTGCAACTTTATCCCTCCCCATATTTCAGAAAAACCATATCAATAAATCGGATACTGATACAATTTTATCATATTTGCACGAAAAGAAATAACGAGTGCTGTATGCTTGCAACTTTACTCAAGCGACTAGTTGATTTCTCAAATTGAACAAGTCATATACTTGCCTTTTGTGAATATATATACCTATTACTCACATGGTTCTACCGAACTAGATTGTCGAAAATATATATGATATACTAACTTACAAATTTCTAGAACATACTAGATTTTACCGTTCATATTCTTTCTGAGGCGATCATTTCAACAGTAACCCTGCTCATCTTGCCAATACCCCATTGCATCTTCAACAAGAATTTTACTGGAGGTTACCTATGAGAAACCTAACGATTAGCAAAAAACTGCTCGGAGGATTTATTTCTATTCTTATATTATTAACTATGATTTTGAGCATTAATTTAACTCAGCTCACATCGCTTAATCGTACATATACAGAATTAATTGAAGATCGAACACAAAAAATGCTGCATATTAAGAACATGGTCATAGCTGTAAAATCTGAGCAGGTTGCCATACGAGTTTACGCCATGCTTGGTGATCAAACGTCACTTAACGGGATAACTGCTGCTCATGAAAATTATATGAACATCAGTAAGCAGCTGGCATCTTCATTCTATACTCCTTCAATGATTGACTCGCTCAAGCAAGCCGATCTCATCGAAAATGAGTATTTTCAGCTCCTTGAAAAGGTTATCAGTCTCAAAAAGGAGAATCAAGAGAAGGAGTATACCACTCTTCTTGCGAACCAGGGACGCACTATAACAGCAAAGATTGAGAAAATTCTTACGGACATGGAAACCTATCAACAAGAGCAGCTGAACATAAGCTCAGCGAAAGCATCCAAACAAGTGGACGAAGTCATCAGCTTCATCATTACACTCGGGATCATCGCTCTTGTACTTGGCATATCCATCGCTTTGTTAATAGGCCGACTCATCACCAGACCCATTATTCAAGTCGTAAAAGCTGCGGAGAAGATTGCTTCTGGGGATCTTACAGGCAAAGCCATTACTATAAAAAATAAAGATGAAACGGGTATGCTTGCGAGTTCGTTTAACACGATGTCCGATAATCTTAGAGCTTTGATTAAACAAGTTGATTCCAATGCGGAGCAAGTAGCCGCATCCTCAGAAGAACTAAGTGCAAGCGCTGAACAAACATCGCTTGCAACGGAGCAAATCGCAGTTACTGTACAGGATGTTGCCTCTGGCGTTGAACAGCAAGTGAAGCTTGTGAATGAAAGCTATCAGACGATTAATGATATGTCGATTGGATTTCAGCAAATTGCTGAGAATACACATACAGTCTCTTCCAAAGCTTCCGAAGCGTCAGATAAGGCGGCTGTTGGGAACGAATCGATTAAAACAGCCGTTGCGCAAATGGGATCAATTAATGATACGGTCAATGGGCTTGCCTCGGTTATTACGGAGCTTAATGGACAATCAAATGAAATCAACCAAATTGTTGGAGTCATATCGGATCTCTCCACACAAACCAATCTGCTCTCACTGAACGCCGCTATCGAGGCAGCAAGAGCTGGCGAGCATGGGCGCGGCTTTGAGGTCGTCGCAACGGAGGTGCGAAAGCTATCCGTACAATCGACACAATCAGCTAAGCAAATCGAGTCGCTCATCTCTACGATACAGATTGAAATGCATAATGCTGTTCAGTCTATGGAAGCTGTAACCAAGGAAGTGTTGTCAGGTATTTCTCTTGTTACTACAGCAGGAGAATCATTTGAATATATACAAAATGCCGTTAATGATGTCGCTTATGAATCCGTGAAGGTTTCCTCGGCTGTGCAGCAGCTAACCGCCGGAGTTGACGAAATTACCGGTTCAATGAAAATGATTTCCGAGGTGACCCAAAGCTCCGCGGCAGGTACAGAGCAGGTTATCGCCTCCACGCAGGAGCAGCTATCCTCTATTGAGGAAATATCCTCTTCTTCTAACGCGCTTGCAAAAATGGCGGAGGATTTGCAGCATAACGTGAATCGCTTCAAAACGAGTTAGAAGAACGTATGTTTTACCTCCGGCTTTTTATGGTATACTGCTACAATATTAATATGCTGGAGGTTTGCCTTATGAAAATTTATGTTATTCAATCATTCAATGAGGATGGTTTGGAAAATGTGTATGTAGGCTCAGATGAGGAAAAAGCATTATCGCTGAAAGCAGCTGACTTTGACAACTGCGATGCTCTCTTCGTTGAAATCTGGGAGGACGGCGGCAAAACAGATGATTTCCGCCTTGTAGAATCGTCCGAAGAAGATGAGGCAGACGATACAAATAGTGAAGAGATTCAGTAGTTTCGATCACCAATAACAAGTAAATGTGCAACCTTTTGTCGAACACTGTCGTCTAGTGTTCGACTTTTATTTTTTAAGGAGAGACATACATGCTACATATGAAGAAATCGTTATCCAAAATGGCTGTACTCGCACTCACAGTATCGATGCTCGCTGCAGGCTGCAGCGATGCCGGGAAAGAACCGGCAAAAAATGCATCAGGAAATGAGACAACGGTTACAGAACAGCCCACCGTACCTCCTGCAACAGAAGCTCCAACGGAAACCGAAGCTCCACCTGCTACGGAAGAACCTGCTGGTGATCAGGCAACAACTGAACCTGCAGCAACTGAAAAACCAACTGCAAATGACACAAGCAAGGAAAATGAAGCTGGCGTAAAACCTTCAGCTACTGCAAAACCGACCGAAAAACCATCAGGTGCAAAACCTGAACAGAAACCGGCTGCAACAGCGAAGCCAACACAAAAACCGACGCAAAAACCAACAGTCAAACCAACACAAAAACCGAGTGCTACACAAAAACCTAGTGCAACGACTAAACCTCCTGTAAAGCCTTCTACGGACATTAAGGTTTCGGATATCACGACTAAAATTACGACCGATCTTGAATTTCCGATGCTTGGTAATGTAGAAGCTGAGCGTTTGAAGGATGTTTTCGGAACGGATTTTGATGGTCTCGTGACTGAAGGCGTCTACTTGCAGGCGATGATGAACGTTAAAGCTACTGAGCTCGCTATCGTCAAGTTGAAATCCGATAAAAGCTACGATGCTGTAGCTAAAGCTTTTGAGGCACGCGCAGCAGACATTCAAAAAACGTTTGAAACTTATTTGCAGGATCAATATGAGGATGCAAAAAACTACAAAATTGTTAGAAACGGAAACTACGTAATGCTGTCCATCTCGCATGATCAGGATGCAGTAGTGAAGATCTTCAACAGTTTCTTTAAATAATACTTTATTCACAAAAACCTGACCGACAGCGGTCAGGTTTTTTTATGGTTTTGAAACATTTTGCCTTGGTTGATCGTGTTAGGTGTGAAGGAGTCGACGATCATGCCAAATGAGTATTCAGATGAATATTTAACCCAGCTTGTTCAACGTTATGCGGATATGATAATGCGTATTGCTTTCACCTATCTTAAAAACAACGCAGACGCTCAGGATGTATGCCAAGAGGTATTTATAAAAGTTGTTAAGCTGCAAAAGACGTTCGAGCTGGCCGAGCATGAGAAAGCGTGGATTATTCGAGTTACGATCAACGCATGCAAGGATATGCTGCGCAGTTCATGGAAAAGATTCTTTTCTCCCATTCGTGATGCATCTATTCCGATCCAGCATTCAGACAACAGAGAAGTTGTTGCCCGCGTCTTAGAGCTGGATCAAAAATACCGGATCGTCATTTACCTCTATTATTTTGAAGATTACAGCACCGCAGAAATAGCCCAGTTATTGAACAGAAACGAGAGCACAGTAAGAACACAGCTTAAGCGCGCTCGTGAAATGTTAAAAGGGAGCATGATTGGAGGAGTCGCTAATGAATAGATACATAAGCGGAATGAAGGAAATTCAGGCTGGCGATGAGCTGAAGAAGCAGATGCTTCACCACGTACAGCAGCAGTCAGCGAGAAAACGCAAAACGTTATCCATAAAAAAAACAGCAACCCTATCGGCCGCTGCTTGTATAATTGTTTTTTTGGTTGTGCTTGGAGCATCCTTATTGCAGCATGAGAACAAAAAAACTGCATTTGGCGGTTTCGTTATTACGGCCTATGCTGCAGATGGCACATCGATTGAGATGAAACCTGAAACTCAGCTTCCGCTAGGAAAATATAGTCCGCTAATGAGCAGTGTACCCGGATTTCCAATTCGCATCGTTGCAGATGAAGCAGACATCATTGCAATTACCGTTACAGAAGGAAATCTTCTTCTTTGGTCCCCTTCAGATTCAAAGGTCATTCAAAAAGGAAGAAGCATGAAAACCACATCCGGTACCATTGTATACTGGACTCCTCTTGAAGAGGGCGAAGAACATTCTCTTAGTCAATCAGCTACGGTTTCAGTAACTGCCCTCGCGGGCAAAAAAGAGCTGGGTCGCCATGACATTGAAATAAACACGGATGACGGGCTAAATTATAGCGGAGTGGTCAAAACGTCCTAATCTTATGATGCCATATTTCTTGTCTGCCGAGCCGAGAACGTTCTTGAGCTTGCACGCAGCAGCATTGTAACAGCTATGCATTCCAATAAGGTCATGAGCATCAGTGTGAAATCCTGCAAAACACTCATGCTGTCAACACTCCAGCCTAGCAGAGAAAGATTGGTCTGCATGAATAAAATATGACCAAAAAACGTTACGATGCTGAACAAACTGATTATTTTATGATAAGTCTGAACGGCTGGAAGCTCTATTTTAATCATTCCATAAAAAAGAAGCAGTGTATTCGGCAACATACTGAATGCAAGCTTATAATCTGTTGTCCATTCACTAAATCGAAGCAGCAGCAGCGTCTCCACTACCGTTAATCCCAATGCAAAAATCAGTATAGGTTTTACTTTTATTTGCATAAGCGTAGTCTCATACTTTGCCAGTAATACGCCCAAAGCCACGAACGTGAAGCCAAAGCCGATATATCTCGTCGCAAACAAATACAAATAATCGATGTAGGCAGGGTCGATCGCGGGAAAGCTCTCAGCTGTTATACCGAATAACGTTTTTAAGCTTCCTGAAACAAACTGCATGCCAATAAATCCAGTCAGCGTCAATATAAGAGCAAGGCGACTGTATTGCTTTTGGATAAGCCAATAAGCAGTTAATATACCAAACACAAGCGGCGGGATAAACCAAAATTGAACGAATGGTCCGTTTAGAAAAAATGCGATAAACAGTACCTTCGCTTGGATAAAGAGATTTCCTGCCGACCAGCCGTCGCTAATCAGCTTAGGAACGATGCTCTCTGCAACAAACAGACAACAAAATAAGCAATAAACGATTCCGATACGCAGCAAATATTTTTGAATATAAAGCCTTGGGTTTGCTGCATGGCTCCAGCCTTTATAGGCAAGAAAGCCTGCTACAACGTAGAAGCATGGCACAACTATTCTTGTAGCAAGACCAGAAAACTGGACAATCGCTTGCCCCGGCATTAAAGCCATATAGCGTAAAAGCATAAGATGCGCTACAAGCACAAGCAAGGAACCCGCCAGCTTGAATAACGTTATCCCTGGATAGTATTTACGCATTTCTTCTCAGCTCCCCTGTCCTATTCAGAACCAACGATTTAATTTCAGCCACTGAAATTTTACCCGTCGGTGAGAGAGGGAATACAGGCAAAAATACATAATAACGCGGCAGCTTAAACGTCGATAAATATGGAGCTAAATCATTTTTCAGCACACTATCGCTTAGAGTCGCTCCCTGCTTCGCTACAATACAAGCGCAAACTTGCTCACCATAAAGCTCATCCGGGACACCTATGACGAACGCATCCTCCACATCTTTATGTCGCAGCAGCACATTCTCAATTTCTACCGGAGAAATTTTTTCTCCGCCTCTAATAATCGTTCTGTGAAGCCTGCCTGTAATTGTTAAATGTTTCCGTTCATCCAGAAATCCTAAATCTCCGGATCGATACCACCCATCTGCCGTCATACTAGCCCTATCGTTAGTCTCGCTCGTGTAACGCATGACCCGATGACTTCGAATGGCAATCTCGCCATGCTCATGCGGCGGCAGCGTCTCTCCCGTCTCCGGATTTAATATTTTCACCTCTACAACCTTATCCACTCTTCCTCCAATGCTGTAGGACCCCTTTTCGAATTCCTTATATTGAATGAGCCCGTTTAAAAGATTTAAGTGTCTCAGCAGCTTGTAAAGCAAATATAAAATAATATTTTGCCTCCGATTCACGAAACAAGTCCCATTAGCGACTGCACCTGCTTCCGAAGAGCCATAGCTTACCATAAAAAAGTAGAGGTTCAAGCCTTTCATTATTTTTTGCAATATCGTATTGTTAACTGCTGCTGAAGTAAATGCTACCCCTAGCAGTGATTTCAAATTGTAATCCTCTCTTTTTGGAGAAAGTACCATTTGCTGAATCATATATGGCGTACCTATAAGAACTTTACACTTTTCCTTCTCCACCGCTGACAGAGCATTTATGGGATTAAAGTGGCTGAGCATGACCATTCGAATATTGTACGTTTTTAAACTTGCAAATAATGTACCAAATCCTCCTAGATGATAAAGCGGCAATAAATTCATAACCGAGAAATGACGAGTAAAGCGATCACTGATTTTCATAAGCATGGCAATGCTTTTCTTAGGTTTACCCGCATTTTCAGCAGCTAATAAGAAGGAAGCCGTGGAACGCAATACCCCTTTGGGAAGGCCCAGCGTACCCGATGTATAAAGCAGAATAAGCGGATCACTTGAGACATTCATATCACAGGCAGTTAAAAACGACTGTTCATCTACAGCTGCGCCAAGCAGCCGTAAATCTGAATAGGGCTGAAATAGCTCGTTTGCTGTCCCATCTTCCTCCAGTACAAAAATATGCTTCGGGAACCAATGTTGATCTACTCCATCTTTATGCAAATCCACTATTATTTCCTGCATGATCGTTGGATAATGGACATGCTGTCCTTGAGCTCCCATAATGATGGCTGCAGGGCGAGAATCTTTTAAATAATGCTCAAGCTCTTGTTTCTTAGAGTATGTATTAAGCGGAACAATGATAGCGCCAACGCAGGCCGCTGCAAACATCGAAATAATCATTTCCGCCCTACCAGGCATAATGATTACAATGGAGTCGCCTTTTTTGACCCCTAGTTGAATAAAGCTTTTCGCCAGCAAGCGCACCTCTTCCCAAATCATTAGCCATGTATAATGCTGATCAGCAGCTGGGTAACTGTATGCCACATCATGAGGATAATCTGCTGCTCTTTTTTGCAACATATAAGGAATTGTGTCCCCGCTCAAGCTACTTTTGTTTATCATTGCCTTTACCCCCGTGTCTATAAAATAATCCTATTATTGTACCGTGTCATACTGTGAACATTTATAATATAACACCGAGTCGGTTCTTAATAAAGAACAATTTTATAAAAAAAACGTCGAAAGGGCTTTTATAACAGCTCTTTCGACGCAATACTTATTATTTGGCAGAAACTGGGGATGGTACTGGTTTCGTTATTGTTTTCTCTTTTACCACGTTGCCCTTGATGTCATCCTTACGCTTCGCCTTGCCCACGAATAAACTAAGCGGCAATGCGACGACTGCTACCAA
This sequence comes from Paenibacillus sp. FSL K6-3182, assembly GCF_037976325.1. Taxonomy (NCBI): domain Bacteria; kingdom Bacillati; phylum Bacillota; class Bacilli; order Caryophanales; family Paenibacillaceae; genus Paenibacillus; species Paenibacillus sp. FSL K6-3182. Next base: position 1,233,719 of record NZ_CP150265.1, on the reverse strand, counting down.
CGTAGCAACAACATATACATCGTTAATGCTCATCGTGAAGGACATCATTTCAATGTGCAGCTTATCAACATCGCCAGCCTTCATGAAGTCGGTAGCATGTGTAATCGATCTTGATGCAAGCATCGTTGTAAAGATAGCAATCGCGAATGAGCCAAACACGTTACGCGTCCAGTTCGTTATCGCAGAAGCATGCCCCGACAGCTCCGCTGGAATTTGCTCCATTGCGGCGTTGCTTGATGGCATTACGACAAGTGCGATCCCGATGTTACGAACGATCATCCACCAGATGATGTAGGCATGCGAGACATCAAGACTTAGCCAGCTTAACGCCAGCGTACCGATTGTCAGCAGCACAATGCCGCTAGACATCAGCCAGCGCGGACCAATGATGCCGTACAGCTTGCCGACAACGGGCATAAGCAAAGCCATTGCCAGTGAAGCCGGCAATAAAATCATGCCCGTATCCATCGCGGATACATGCTGTATTCTTTGAAGAAATACGGGTGTGAGCAATGTTCCGGAATACAAGCTGATTGTTATAATATTAGCGATAATGGCATTAAGCGTAAAACGACCATTTTTGAATACGCGTAGATTAAGCAGCGGCGTTTCAGCCCGCAGCTCTCGCCATATAAATAGTATCAGTGAAATGCCGCCGATTACGAACAATGAAACAATTTTCCATGAGCTCCAGCCCCAGTTATGGCCTTGCCCCAGTGCAAGCAGCAAGGATGAGCTGCTCATGATAACCGTTAGGAAACCTAGCAAGTCGAAGCTCTTCGGAACGTTCATCCGATAATAAGGAATGTATGCATATACGCAGCCGATTGCGATCAGACCGATCGGCACGTTCATCAGAAACAGCCAATGCCAATTCATGTTCTCCAATATCCAACCGCTGATTGTAGGTCCAAATGCAGGAGCCAGCATTGCAGATAGCCCCCAAAATGCGATTGCCATCGCCTGTCTATCTTTTGGAATGATTTGATAAATGATCGACATTGTTGCCGGTATAATTAAACCACTGAATGCCCCTTGCAGTACACGGAACAAAATGAGTGAGCCTTCGCTCCAAGCCGATGCACACAATATTGACGTTAAGGTAAACCCAATTAACGAGAATAAGTATAGTCGTCTATAGCTGAATCTCTCCCCTAAATAACCGGCAATTGGAGCTGTAGTTCCCATTGCGAGCATAAAGCCAGTTAACGTCCACTGAACGGAGCCCAGAGTCGTATCAAAATGGTCCTTCAAAATTTCGAGCGCCAAATTTATCGTAGCCGAAGCCAATACGCATAAAAAGGACCCGATAAAAATAGCAGTCATTACTGGCCAAAAACGTACTTTCATGCCTTCTGCTTGGTTCATCTGTTTGTTCCACTCCTTATATATTTACTTTAGAACTTAACTATTATAGTTTAGCGCTAAAGTAATTTCAATGAAAATTATTATATTGTAAAATTTTTCTTTTAACCCCTGTTGTAGGACTCGTTTCATGCCGTCTCCATTCGGCTGTGGGAGTAACCGTAGCGCTTTTGAACAAGTAGGTCCAGCTTACTTGTTTCTAGGGTCCATACTCGGCGGTGGACGCTGTAATACAGCAGTAGGCATCAATGAATCTTTAATCCTGTAACTGATCAGCTGAGTTACGCCCCTTGTAAGCAAAATAGGGCTGCCTGCTATCCATTTCTCAGGATAGAGGGCAGCCCTTTTGAATTCGTTCATATGAAATTAACGTATCTCCAGTGAAAAGCTCTCTGAAAATAAAAAAACATTGTTCACAAGGAACAATGGTCTGTTAAAAAAGTAATGGTGGAGGATGACGGGATCGAACCGCCGACCCTCTGCTTGTAAGGCAGATGCTCTCCCAGCTGAGCTAATCCTCCATGGAAACACTAAAACCCACTGCGAGTGGGAGTCTTGCTTCATTGTGCGTTTTGCACATTGAAAACTGGATACGAAAGAGTAGGCTTGCTGAAGCCTTTATGCTGCTGTCTACTGGATGTATGGGTCACAGTAAACGTGTTTAGGATAAGCCCTCGACCGATTAGTATTCGTCAGCTACACACATTGCTGTGCTTCCACCCCGAACCTATCAACCTCGTCGTCTTCAAGGGGTCTTACATACTGGGAAATCTCATCTTGAGGGGGGCTTCACGCTTAGATGCTTTCAGCGCTTATCCCGTCCGTACTTGGCTACCCAGCGGTGCTCCTGGCGGAACAACTGGTACACCAGCGGTACGTCCATCCCGGTCCTCTCGTACTAAGGACAGCTCCTCTCAAATTTCCTGCGCCCGCGACAGATAGGGACCGAACTGTCTCACGACGTTCTGAACCCAGCTCGCGTACCGCTTTAATGGGCGAACAGCCCAACCCTTGGGACCTACTTCAGCCCCAGGATGCGATGAGCCGACATCGAGGTGCCAAACCTCCCCGTCGATGTGGACTCTTGGGGGAGATAAGCCTGTTATCCCCAGGGTAGCTTTTATCCGTTGAGCGATGGCCCTTCCATTCGGTACCACCGGATCACTAAGCCCTACTTTCGTACCTGCTCGACTTGTAGGTCTCGCAGTCAAGCTCCCTTATGCCTTTGCACTCTTCGAATGATTTCCAACCATTCTGAGGGAACCTTTGGGCGCCTCCGTTACATTTTAGGAGGCGACCGCCCCAGTCAAACTGTCCACCTGACACGGTCCCCGAACCGGTTTCACGGTTCTAGGTTAGAACTCCGATACGATCAGGGTGGTATCCCAACGTTGCCTCCACACAAGCTGGCGCTCATGCTTCAAAGGCTCCCACCTATCCTGTACAGATCGTACCAAAGTTCAATATCAAGTTACAGTAAAGCTCCATGGGGTCTTTCCGTCTTGTCGCGGGTAACCTGCATCTTCACAGGTATTAAAATTTCACCGGATCTCTCGTTGAGACAGCGCCCAAGTCGTTACGCCATTCGTGCGGGTCAGAATTTACCTGACAAGGAATTTCGCTACCTTAGGACCGTTATAGTTACGGCCGCCGTTTACTGGGGCTTCGGTTCACAGCTTCGGGTTACCCCTAACCGCTCCCCTTAACCTTCCAGCACCGGGCAGGCGTCAGCCCGTATACTTCGCCTTACGGCTTCGCACAGACCTGTGTTTTTGCTAAACAGTCGCTTGGGCCTTTTCACTGCGGCCCCCTCGGGCTATTCACCCTACCGAGGCACCCCTTCTCCCGAAGTTACGGGGTCATTTTGCCGAGTTCCTTAACGAGAGTTCTTCCGCGCGCCTTAGCATGCTCTGCTCGCCTACCTGTGTCGGTTTGCGGTACGGGCACCTAGATCTCACTAGAGGCTTTTCTTGACAGCCGGAGTACATGACCTTCGCTACTGCAATTTTCGCTCCCCATCACAGCCCAGCCTTATGATCGACGGATTTGCCTATCGATCAGCCTCACTGCTTGGACGGACTATTCCATCAGTCCGCGTCACTGCCCTTCTGTGTCACCCCATTGCTCAAACGATCTTCGGTGGTACAGGAATTTCAACCTGTTGTCCATCCACTACGCCTTTCGGCCTCGCGTTAGGTCCCGACTTACCCTGAGAGGACGAGCCTTCCTCAGGAACCCTTAGGCTTTCGGCGGACAAGATTCTCACTTGTCTTTTCGTTACTCATACCGGCATTCTCACTTGAATACAGTCCACCAGTCCTCACGGTCCAACTTCAATCCGTATTCAACGCTCC
>NZ_CP150265.1:15000-195000 GCF_037976325.1 Paenibacillus sp. FSL K6-3182 | reverse complement strand
CAGCTCAGCGATACGAATTTCGTCTGGACCGATGCCCTCCATAGGCGAGATTGCGCCTTGAAGCACATGATAATGGCCTTGGAAGTCCTTCATACGCTCAATCGCAACAAGATCCTTAGATTCTTGAACAACACATATGATGGAGTTGTCACGTGATTTATCCTGACAGATTCTACATGGATCTGTATCGGTTATATTGCAGCAAACCGAGCAATAGAACAAATTGCGCTTAACGCTTACTAGCGCCTTCGCAAAATCAATGACGTCGTCTTCCTTCATTCGAAGAACATGAAACGCCAGACGGGCGGCCGTTTTGGGTCCAATACCCGGTAATCGCGTAAAAGCATCAATTAACTTCGCTATCGGTTCTGGGTAATACAAAACTGGGTACAGCTCCTTTCAAGCAAAAAACGCCTTCAGTGTCCCCTGGACACTGAAGCAGCTTTGACGGAAAAATAAAAGATAAGTATACACGTAATATACTTTCTTTTATTTCAAACAGAAGCAATACTGCTTCTTAGAACAATCCTGGAATTTTCATTCCGCCTGTGAATTTACCCATATCCTTATTCGCTAGATCATCCACTTTAGTTAGCGCATCGTTAACAGCTGTAAGGACAAGATCTTGCAGCATTTCGACATCTTCCGGATCTACAGCCTCAGGTTTAATCGTAATGCTAAGAAGCTTCTTATGGCCGTTCGCAGATACAGTTACTACTCCGCCGCCCGCTGTTCCTTCAACTGTCTTTGTTTCCAACTCTTCTTGAGCCTTCATCATTTGATCTTGCATCTTTTTCACTTGCTTCATCATTTGGTTCATATTGTTCATTACCATTCACCTCATCATTAGAATTTAATCTTTATCCTTCACTACTACTAAATCTTCACCAAAAAGTTTGACGGCCTCTTCCACCCATACCGGCCGACTTGCAGCTTGTGGTGATGCAGAAGATTCGGGCTCAAGCTGAAGCGTCTCGCTCTTCTGCGTACTAGCGCCTTGTGCCGCTGCCGCCTGCCAGTCCTTCATCATAACCGTAACAATACGGAATGAACCGCCGAGCACATCATGCATGACTTTCTCAATAATCTCGCGATTGGCCGGCTTCTCGGTCGTTTCTCGGTGCATCGTATTCTTGAATGCGACGAGAATGGCATCGTCAGCAGAAGCAACCGGCTCACCGTCTTTTAGCCAAGCATGGACCGTAATCTTAGCGTCCTTCACACCCTGCAGCACATCGTTCCACTTCATTCTGAACTGATTGAATTCTGGACTGCCTGCTGTTGCCAGGTACGGATCAAGCTTGACTGAAGACCGTACTATGCCGCCTGAGCCGCCGAATGAACTGCGAACCGCATTAGTACGTGCTGCTTGCTTGCTGGCCGCACTGTCAGCCGAAGAAGCGCTGTTCCCGCTACCTACTCCATTTTGAATCGCTTGCTCTAGTTTACGCTCCAATGCCTCAATCTGCTGACGCAAACGTCCTACTTCAGCTGATTGTCCGCTGCTTGATGCTGAAGTTGCTGTACTTGCAGAAGCCGCTCCGCCTGACGATTGCTCGTCATTTAACGTGCAAAGCTTCATAAGCGCTACTTCAAACAAGGTTTGAGGCTGCGAGGCATGCTTAAGCTCCACTTGATAACGGTTCAACGTATCAATCATAGCGAACAATCGCTCTGGAGTGAAGGCCTCGGCCATCATTTTGAAGCGTTCAGGATCAACGATCCTCTCTGTTACTGCGCCGCCCTGCGGAGCAAGCTTCATAACAAGCAAATCACGGAAATAATAAATTAAGTTTTCCATGCATTTGTCCGCACTTTTGCCGGCTTGCATCAAGCTTTCCACGAGCGGCATAACTGCTGCTACATGACGATCCTTTACAGCCTCCGCCAGCTGATAGAAATGATCAGCAGCCATGCCGCCTGTCACATCTACTGCCGCGTCGAGAGTAATGCGATCACCTGCAAAAGCAGAAACCTGCTCCAGCAAGCTAATCGCATCGCGCATTCCGCCTTCTGACAATCTTGCAATATAAGCAAGCGCATCTTCGTCGGCCTGTATGCTCTCTTCACGGCAAATCTTAAGCAAGTGCTGCGTCTGCTCTTCAAGCGATACCTGCCTGAAATCAAACCGCTGACAGCGGGAGATAATCGTAGCAGGCAGCTTATGCGGTTCGGTCGTCGCCAAGATAAAGATAACATGCCCCGGCGGCTCCTCCAATGTTTTGAGCAAGGCATTGAATGCCTCGGCCGTAAGCATATGTACTTCATCTATAATATAAACTTTGAACCGCACTTCTGAAGGTGCATATCGCACTTTATCACGAATATCACGAATTTCATCAATACCGCGATTAGATGCAGCATCAATCTCAATTACATCCATAATATGTCCCGCGGTAATCCCTATGCAAGCATCACATTCATTACAAGGCTCTTCAGCCGGACCACGTTCACAGTTAACCGCTTTGGCTAATATTTTCGCAGCGCTTGTCTTTCCGGTTCCTCGCGGCCCATTAAAAAGATAAGCATGAGATACACGCTGCTCACGTATAGAATTTTGCAGCGTTTGAATAATATGCTGTTGTCCAACCATGTCCTGAAACGTCTGCGGACGCCAGGCACGGTATAAAGCGATATGTGACACGCAGACCTTTCCTTTCAAGTTGCCTTTTCATTTACAATAAGCAAAAGCACGTTCGGTCTTATAGACGCTGAAATTGCTTTGCATTGCGAAATATAAGTGTAGCAATAGAAAATAATTTACTTTCTTATATTTTAAACAATTGCTACTCCCCTATTATACAACAACTGTGTAGCAAGCAAAACTTTCTTTTGCTAAGACTTTACCCTATTAAAACAACATTTAAAAACAAAAACACCTGCATTCGCTAATTCCGACAAAAACATCGAACAGCGATCACAGGTGCTACTTTTGCTATTAGCAAATCATATTAGAAAATTTTAGTACCGTGCACCTACTCCTGATAAATACGACCCAGGCGACATCCTTGCACTACAGCTCGAGTCAGGCACTCCCCCGGCACATGAACTAATTTACTTATGGCTGCTTCCTTCCGGACCTGACCAAGTTCATAAACGTCCATTGCGGAGGACCCAACTGTCAACACTGCTCGCAAGTGCCAAGACCCTACATCAGTATAACCTCAAGTAGGAATTCAACCTCGCTACAGCGGATTGCGAGTTACAGGGCACCGCTACCTCCCCATCTAGCACGGCAAAAATAAGTATAGCCGATTCCGTCCTAAAGCGCAACTCGCGGTTGAAATTGGACGAATGACAGGGCTACCTTTTGGCTTCTACATGAACCTTATACCGAGGCATATTGTATTGAACGACCGACTGGGCCTTTGCTCGCAGCTCTTCGACTTGAACGTCGGACAGTGCTTTATTTGCTTTTACATTCACATGAAGATCGGTACCGTTAAAATAAATTTGCGTATGCTCGATGCCGGAAATCGGCTTCAACACCTGCTCAATGAATTTTCCATCTGCATTATAATTAAGATACTGATAACGATTCGGTAAATTGGGATTGCTGTTGGAATAGCCCATGTATCCATCATGACCGTAGGTTTTCAGCCTGTTTTCTTGCTTGCTTCTTCCATTCCCACATCCTGAGAGCGTCATGGCCAACAGAAATAAGCAAGCCAGCAAGGCTGCCATTTGAAATAAACCAAATCGTTTACTCAAACCGAATGTTTGTTTATTCAATCAAAAAACCTCCCTTCTATCCAATAGGATGGCTGAGGGAGGCTCTTGTATTCTGCCAAATAAAGGCGGAACGATTTGTAGGATTAAATACCGTATTTCTTCTTGAAACGATCGACACGGCCGCCAGCATCCAGGAACTTTTGCTTACCCGTGTAGAATGGGTGGCATTGGGAACAAACCTCTACGCGAAGACTCGGTTTAACCGAACCAGTCTCGAAGGAATTTCCACAAGCGCAAGTTGCTGTAATGATGTGGTATGTCGGATGAATAGCTTGTTTCATCTCGTTCACCTCTTTCTGCCCTGAATCGCATGCGGACTCAGAGTTAAATCGCACATCTCGGATTATAGCATGAACTTATTTGCTGTTGCAATGAATAATCAGTGATATGGTTAATATTAGCCGAATTTACTACCTAATAGGTACTTATCGACGTAATGCGGCTGGTGGAACATGTGTATAAGAGCCAATAACTACACCCGGCAGCTCTTCACGGAAAATTTCAAGCATTTGCTTCATCCCGTATATTTCACCTTGTGCCTTAGGAATAATCGCTAAGTAGCTTTCAGGATCGATATTCAGGTTGCGCATTTGAATGAGTTTTAGTCCAGTACGCTTAACGAATCCAATCATCGCTTCTATTTCTTCCTCACGGTCAGTGACCCCTGGGAAAATCAAATAGTTGATCGACGTATATACACCATTGTCAGAAGCATATTTCAAAGACTTCTCAACATTTTTTAAGTTGTAGCCGCGAGGCTTATAGTAAGCATTATAATGATCATCAAGTGCACTGATCGTACTTACGCGCATTAGATTAAGGCCTGCATCAACAATCGCGCGCATGAAATCAGTCAATCCCGCGTTCGTATTAATGTTAATGTATCCAAGCGAAGTTTGACTGCGAACACGCTTCATAGCCTCAACGATGATTTTAGCTTGTGTTGAAGGTTCCCCTTCACAGCCTTGACCAAAGCTAATGATGGATTCCGGCTCGCGCAAATGCTCAAGCATAATTTCAACGATCTCATCAACAGTCGGCTTAAAATTCATCCGAGTCTGCGGAGCAACAAAGCCGCTATCATCAGGTTGTTCAGAGATACATCCGAAGCAGCCTGCATTGCAAGAATACGATACCGGAACAGCACCCTCCCATCTTCCTAGAAATGTGTTGGAAGAGGTTAAGCACTCATAACCTAGAGCACAGTTCGACAGATGCTTATAAAGACGATTATCCGGATATTTAGCAAGAATACGCTCTACTTGAATACCTAGTTCGCCACGGTCGCAATTAAGTGGATCCCATCTTTCAGGATCGTCACTTTGCTCAGCCGTTACATAAAAGTTACCGTCTTTCCATACGACAGCTGTATAACCGAACAATGGCAGCTTCTCGTTCTTGTCCGCTTTCACATAGCCCGGCAAGCATAGACGAGTAAAGCCTTGCGGAAGTAATGCGCCGACTGCTTGAGCTCCGCCTTGCAATGCCTGCATCTCGCCTGTGCTCGGATTAAGACCAATGGGTCTAGTAAAAGGCAGGCTAACAAGAGTTGCTCCATTAGGAAGTGGAATTAATTCCTCCTCCATGATTTCGACAATCATATCGCCGCTTCTTCCCAAAGCTATAAAGTCGGGATGGTCAAATACATTTCCGTTTTTATCCGCATATACGAGATTCATGTTGTTCTCCCTCCTGCGGTCTTACGATCCGTGCGTAGTTCTAGGCGTTGGACGCCTGCTGGTCGCTGTAGTACTGCTCTTTATACCGGACCGCTCCGGCTTCGCTTCAACTGTTGTATCAAGAGACATGAGGAACTGTTCGTTGTTCTCACTATCTTTAAGTTTCTTCAAGAAATTATCTACATAATCAGGCGTGTCCGTCATACCTCTGCGGATGGCCCAAACCTTCTCCAGCTCTTCCTTCGTAAGCAGCATTTCCTCACGTCTAGTTCCAGATCTGCGCAAATCAAGCGCAGGGAAAATACGACGCTCAGAAAGCTTACGGTCTAGATGGAGCTCCATATTGCCCGTACCTTTAAATTCTTCATAAATGATGTCATCCATACGCGAGCCTGTTTCGATCAGCGCAGTCGCAAGTATAGTCAAGCTTCCGCCCTCTTCCACGTTTCGAGCCGAACCAAAAAACCGTTTTGGACGGTGGAACGCTGCTGGATCAATACCGCCGCTAAGCGTACGACCAGATGGAGGAATAACCAAGTTATACGCCCTAGCAAGACGGGTGATACTATCCATCAAGATGACAACGTCCTTCTTATGCTCAACAAGACGAAGCGCTCGCTCAAGTACAAGCTCTGCTACTTTGATATGGTTCTCGGGCAGCTCATCAAATGTGGAGGCGATAACTTCACCCTTCACGGAGCGCTGCATATCAGTAACTTCCTCTGGACGCTCATCAATAAGCAGAACGAACAATTTGATATCGGGACGATTTTCGGAAATGCTGTGGGCGATTTCTTTAAGAAGCAAGGTTTTACCTGTCTTCGGAGGAGCAACAATTAGACCGCGTTGGCCAAGTCCTACAGGAGCAAGCAAATCCATCATTCGAGTGGAAAGCTTCGACTGTGTCGTCTCAAGCACTAGCTTCTTTTCTGGATAAAGAGGAGTAAGCGCAGGAAAGTGCAATCGTTCGGAAGCCGTTTCCGGATTCTCGCCGTTAACAGCATTTACTTGCAATAGACCAAAATAACGCTCATTCTCTTTCGGCGGACGGCATTTACCTGAAACAAGATCGCCGCTTCTCAAATCAAATCTGCGAATTTGTGATGCTGAAATATAAATATCTTCCTTGCTCGGCAAATAGTTAATAGGCCGTAAAAATCCGAAGCCTTCTGACAAAATATCGAGGACGCCTTCCATGAACATAAGGCCGCTCTTCTCTGCTTGCGCTCGAAGAATTGCAAAAATTAATTCCTTCTTCTTAAGTGTTCCGTAATAGGGAACCTGAAATTGCTTCGCCAATTTATAAAGGTCGGTCAATTTCATCTCTTCTAGATCTGCGATCTGAAGGTCTGTCATGTTCTCACCACTTTATTTAATTTTCATTATGATTTTGTATATCTAGTAAAATCATAGGATTGATTATCCATCATTGCCGAATTAGACGCCGTCTATTCCACAGCGTCTGCATCGTCCTATTCCTTATGAAGTGGCTTCCGTTTCACGCCATACTTCCGCACCCAGGCGGCATAAGTTTTCTACTAGATTATCATAACCTCGGTCAATATATTCGACGCCCGAAATTTCAGTAACGCCTTCTTCAACAGTCAAAGCAGCGACAACAAGTGCAGCCCCTGCGCGTAAATCAGCAGCCTTAACTTTTGCAGCACTCAGCTTGCCGCCTTCAATAACAGCTGAACGGCCCTCAACACGAATATCCGCTCCCATGCGAGTGAGCTCAGGAACATGCTTAAATCTAGTGCCGTATACATAATCAGTTAAAATACTGACTCCATTCGCTTGTGTAAGCAAGGTTGTCATTGGAGATTGTAAGTCCGTAGGGAAACCAGGGTACACAAGTGCCTTTACATCAATGGACGAATAATTAGGTCCGCCAATAATACGGATGGATTCATCCATCTCAATAACTTGAACACCCATCTCTTCAAGCTTAGCGCTCATCGCTTCCAAGTGCTTCGGAATAACATTATCAATAAGGACATCGCCGCGCGTTGCTGCAGCTGCAATCATATACGTACCGGCTTGAATTCGATCAGGAATAATGGAATGGCGGCAGCCATGCATCTGATCGACGCCTTCAATACGAATCGTCTCAGTCCCGGCACCTTTGATTTTTGCGCCCATGGCATTAAGGAGAGTAGCTACATCTATAATTTCAGGCTCTTTTGCCGCATTTTCAATAATCGTTATTCCTTTGGCCCGCGAGGCAGCTAGCATGATATTAATCGTTGCTCCAACACTTGAAACGTCAAGGTAAATCTTTGCACCTCGTAATTGCTCAGCATGAATTCGAATAGATCCATGATCATTAGTTACCGTGGCACCAAGTGCTTCAAACCCTTTAATATGCTGATCAATTGGTCTAGGCTCAAAGTTGCAGCCCCCTGGCATTCCGATTGTCGCTTCACCAAACCTACCAAGCATTGCCCCCATCAAATAATAGGATGCGCGCAGTAATTTCACTTTGCCGTTTGGCATCGGTTTGGAGACAAGCGCGGAAGGATCAATGCGCATCATATCGCCGTCACGCTTTACGACAGCACCAAGCTCCTGCAAAATTTCACTATATACAGCTACATCACTTATAATAGGCAAATTATCCAACACAACTTCTGATTCTGCTAAAATAGCAGCAGGTACAAGAGCCACCGCGCTGTTCTTGGCTCCGCTGATTTGAACGGTACCGCGAAGCGGCCGTCCACCGCGTATCATCAATTTCTCCATCTAATTATAGTTCCTCCCGTAGATTGGAAGAGAATAAAGGAAAAACCGCCAAAGCAAGCGAGTGTTAAACCCACTTGCCGTTATGAGGCGGTTTATTCCTTTGCTCCTGTTATTACACATAGTTGTTACTTCCGAACAAACGGATTTTTGTTAGTAACAGCCAGCTTCTCAATTCGCACAGCTGTCAAGTATTGGCGTAGTTCCAACGAATCAGCGTTAGCTATTTGTTTTCTTGAAATTGTATTTGTAAAAGCAACATGTTTCTCTCAAAGGGATACTGAAACTGAAATCATGATCAAAATCAAATCGATTGGAAGACTAGATTTTTTTTGGCCCCGGCACACGCCATTGCAGCAGTGAATTGAATCCCATATATTTCAAGGCGCTTTCGCTGACCTTGCAAATAAACGGTGATTTTTCTTCCTTAGCAGCTTCAACAATCGTTTGTGTAATTACCCTGATGTCTGTGTTGAACTGGACTACTGTTTCTCGCTTGCTATAAGCGCCTGGCAAAATTCATTCATAGGAACTAACAAGATCGCTGTCTTCCTCGTAAATGTTATCTTTCTTCCTCCAGCTCGGTCCGACTTGTCATTCTGAGACATTATAACATAATGAGCCTTGGAATAGTAAAGCTTGTTTTGCTATTGCCAATAAATAAAAAAACGGCATCGCCTTCAAGTAAGAGACGATACCGTTTATTTGCTAAATCAGGAGCCTATTGCAAAACGACTTGTGGAGTTGCCGCCTCGCAGCTGCATATTAACCGCAATTCGCATCTCATCGATGTCGAAAGGTTTCGTAAAGTGCATTAATGCCCCGAGATCCGTCGCTTCTTTAATCATATCCAATTCACCATATGCGGTCATCATGATGACTTTAATGTTTCGGTCGATAGCTTTCACATGCTTTAAAATTTCCAAACCATCCATGCCGGGAATTTTCATATCCAACAGAACAAGATCAGGAGCATCGTTCTTGACGATTTCCAAAGCCAGCTTGCCATTAGACGCTTGGAACGTATTATAGCCCTCGCTGCTGAAAACTTCCATAAGCAATACGCGAATACCGTTCTGATCATCAACGATCAACACTTTCTTCTTATCCAACTCCAAATCCCCCCGCAAATGTGTTTACCCAGAAAATGGCCAACTCTTCCATAATCGTTAATATATTCGCTAAAGTGGGTATATAATCCTTCTCGTTAAGAGAAAAACTTATCTGTTGTTGTTAAAGAATCTGCCATTGATCAAAAATGCAATATATTACTCGGAATGGTTAAGCGCTGCTTGTACAAATCCGCGGAACAATGGCTGCGGACGGTTCGGTCTAGACTTGAATTCCGGGTGGAATTGAACAGCCAAGAACCAAGGATGATCAGCCATTTCCACAACCTCAACAAGACGGCCGTCTGGGGAAGTTCCAGAAATAGTAAGACCAACAGATTCAATTGCTTCACGGTACTCATTGTTAAATTCATACCGGTGACGATGACGCTCATAAACGAGCTCGTCGCCATATTCACGCTCAGCAAGCGTACCTGGCTTAAGTTTACAAGGGTAGAGACCAAGACGCATCGTGCCACCCATATCTTCAACATCCTTCTGATCCGGCAGCAAGTCAATAACCGGATATGGAGTGGATGAATTAATTTCAGAGCTATTCGCACCAGCTAGTCCCGCCACATTTCGAGCATATTCAATGACAGCTACCTGCATGCCAAGGCAAATACCGAAGAACGGAATTTTGTTTTCACGTGCGTATTTAATCGCTGTAATCTTGCCTTCAATACCGCGATCGCCAAAGCCGCCTGGCACAAGAATACCATTAACGCCTCTAAGCTGCTGGTGGGCGTTCTCTTCCGTAAGCTCATCTGCATGCAGCCAACGAATTTTCACTTCTGAGTCGGAAGCAATACCTGCATGCTCTAGCGACTCTACAATACTGAGGTACGCATCATGCAACGAGACATATTTACCAACAATTGCAATTTCCGTCTTCTTGTGAAGCGACTTCACACGCTGAACAAGGCTTTCCCATTCGCGCATATCCGGCTGTTCTGTCTTAAGCTTCAGATGATTAACAACGATCTCGTCGAGGCCTTCCTCACGAAGCATCAATGGCACTTCATACAAAGTGGACGCATCGCGGCATTCCACGACTGCATTCGCATCGATATCGCAGAACAAGCCAATTTTACGTTTCAAATCTTCAGCAAGCGGATGCTCTGTACGGCATACGATTACGTTCGGTTGAATACCGATGCTGCGCAATTCCTTAACACTATGCTGCGTCGGTTTTGTTTTCACTTCACCTGCCGCTTTGATGTAAGGAATAAGCGTTACGTGGATATACATTACATTGTCGCGCCCGATATCACTTTTGATTTGACGAATAGCTTCAAGGAAAGGCAAGCTTTCGATATCACCAACCGTACCGCCGATTTCTGTAATAACAACATCAGAACCCGCTTCTTTGCCCGCACGGAATACACGGTCTTTAATTTCGTTCGTAATATGCGGGATTACCTGAACAGTTCCACCCAAGTAGTCGCCGCGGCGCTCTTTGGTAATTACGTTGGAATAGATTTTGCCGGACGTCACATTGTTGTTCTTCGACAGATTAATGTCGATAAACCGTTCATAGTGACCAAGATCCAAATCTGTTTCTGCACCATCATCGGTAACGAATACTTCTCCGTGCTGATATGGACTCATCGTTCCTGGGTCGACGTTGATGTATGGATCAAACTTCTGAATCGTTACTTTGAGGCCCCTGTTCTTCAGCAATCGGCCAAGCGAGGCTGCTGTTATCCCTTTGCCCAAGGACGACACTACGCCGCCGGTTACAAAAATATATTTGGTCACTGTGATGATACCCTCCAAGCCCTATGGTTAATGTTTAGGTTTGCCCATTTACTCGATAAACATGGATGCGGATACACTCCGCCTATCCATCCAATTTGTGGGAATGCATCCTACAGACCCATCCCTCACAAACAAAAAAAGTGACACCCGTAGCAACGGGGCACTTTTCCTTTTTTGGCATATATAAAAATACAAGCAAGCATCAGCAATGCGTTATGCTCCACTTCTATTTCACCGCGAAACTTGACCTTCTCGTCAAAAGACGAAAACGAGTCGTTTGCGCTTGTATGCGTTATTTGTTAACCGAATCTTAAGCCCATGAGATAGTTTACTCTGCGCTCCTAGCAACTGTCAAGCGAAACTGACTGGATATTCCTCACGCCAGTTCAAACGACTAAGCCATCTGTATAGAGCAGAGCTCGTACCGCAGAAAAGTATAAGAAGGAGGATAAGCTGGGTGCTTAAACCGCCTTATACTTTCAGCAAACATTTACTTGTCAGACTCGTCGTCGTCTTCAAATTCCTCATCATCCGACTCATCATCATCCGCATCGAGTTCACCGTCGACTTCTTCCTCGTCCAGCTCCTCGTCGTCGATTCCAACTTCCTCATCGACTTCAGCTTCCTCTTCTGCCTCTTCGAAGTCCTCGCGGTCCTCGTCGAATACATCGTAGTCTTCTTCAGCCTCTGCGTAAGTATCCTCTTCTTCGTCCGCAAATACATCATCATCTTCGAGATCATCATCATCGTTAATGATACGCGTACGCTTCGCATTACCTACAGGATCTTCAGAACGCTCAACTGGATACCAGCGTTTCAGTCCCCACATGTTGCTGCCAACGCAAGCGAAACGTCCATCAATGTTGATTTCTGTATACACTTGGGCGATGAACTGGTTGATTCCGTCTGCGGAAAGACCGCGTATTTTAGCGATCTCCATCATTAGATCGCGATAGTAGTAAGGCGTATTAGCCGCTTTCAGCACTTCAAAGGCCAAATCGACCATAGGCATTTCCTTCATACGTTCAGGATCCAGCTTTAACGTGAAATTGCTGCTGCTCATATGGACACATCCTCTCTTGCCATTCAATTTATGTACTCGTTCTTACCTATAAAATGCAAGGATCGTGTACGTTATTCTCTTATACACCGCTCACATTTAATCGCAAAACGATCGGTAACTGCCAGAGGCTCGCACCCGTCGTTTACGCTAGTCACAGTATAGTAAAACCTATTTCCTGCAAAAAAGCAAGCGGACCACGCTGCTGCGGTATAGCTTGGACTTCTATGCAAAAAGCGAAAGGATAGTCCTTCCGCTTTGACTGTATCCATCCGGCCATGACACGAGGCAACGCACCTTGGTCGTAAGAGTCCCTGAGAACTCTTTGTTCATCGTATGTCCCCAGTCGATTTTTGACACGGTTTTCAGCCTAATTATGTGAAAAAAGGCAAGTTGCTCATGCGTTATAGAGCGCTCGTTCATACAATAGTTCAGCATGGTCCGTCGGGAGGGGAAGCCAAGTTTGGACACCGTCGCTTTCATCCGTATGTTGCAGGATACGATGGCTCGCACGGACACAACGACTGTTAAGCGTATCATTCGCTTTCAGCGTGCGAGCGACTACCGATACTTCCTACAGCAATTGCCTAAAGTCACTTCATCATCTTTACCGCAAAAAAGCATTAGACAAATGCCCAGCATTCTTGGAATAGCCTGCACATTGCCGGCCGAGGAATCATTAGAGCGATTCGCCGGGCGTGTTTGGATTGAGAAAGATTGTAAAATCAGCGTGCATTCTTCTCCACAAAAGTCGATTATTGTAGATAAGGGCATCCCCTGGGGTGTAAACCAGATTAAAGCCCCGCTGGCTTGGAGCACGACAACCGGTCACCGGGTCAAAGTCGGCGTCATCGATACAGGAGCTGATTTCAGCCATCCAGATCTTCGCCAATCACTCTCTAGGGGCATCAACCTTCTCAATCGCAGCATGCTCCCTCATGATGATAACGGTCATGGTACACATATTGCAGGTACCATCGCCGCAGCAAATCAATTACAGGGCATGATTGGCGTAGCCCCGCGGGCGTTAATCTCGCCTGTCAAAGCTTTTGACCATAATGGGAGCGCCTTCGTATCCGACATTATTCTCGGTATTGAATGGTGTATCCGCAATCGCATGAACGTCATCAACATGAGCTTCGGTATGAAGACAAAAAGCAAAGCGCTGCTTGGAGCTGTCATTAACGCTCACAATGCAGGTGTCATTATCGTTGCTTCCTCCGGCAATGACGGGAAGCGCCGTTCCGTTGATTATCCGGCACGCTACCCTCAAACGATTGCTGTTGGCGCTACGAATAAACTCCGCCGCGTTGCACCTTTCAGCAATCGAGGCTCCTATATTGACGTTTACGCACCTGGCGACAAAATCGTATCCGCATGGCTGCGCGGCAAATACAATGAAATGAGTGGAACCTCCATGGCCACCTCGCATGTCAGCGGAGCAATCGCGCTTCTGCTCGCACATAAGCCGGGACTTACGCCTACCGAGATCAAGACAATTATTAAACGATCCGTTCAGCCCCTTAGAGGCAGTAAAGCCCGCCGAACGATCGGCGAGCTTGACGTGATGCGTATGATGCAAACCGTGGATAAAGTATGAGTCCACGGTTTATTTTTATGAAACAAAGCTTACATGCGTTCTGGAGCAGAAACGCCGACCAAACGAAGCACGTTCGCAATAGCAATACGTACGGCACCAAGCAAGGCTAAGCGCGCTTGCGATTGCTCAGCATCTTCTGTGATGACGCGCTCCGCTCTATAATAGCTGTGGAACTGGGAAGCCAGCTCGTATACATAACGAATAAGACGATGAGGCGCATATTGTGCTGCAGCCTCAGAGATCTCCTGCGGCAGCTCACCAACTTTACGAAGAAGATCGAACTCGCCCTCGGCAGTCAGCTTGCTGAAATCGATAGAGTCTGTGGATTTAAGAACAATGCCTTGTTCCTCCGCTTGCCTGAAAATACTGCAAATCCGAGCGTGCGCATATTGAACATAGAACACAGGGTTCTCATTTGAAGTAGAGATCGCCAAATCCATATCGAAATCAAGATGCGAATCCATGCTCCGCATGGAGAAGAAGTAACGAATCGCATCGATGCCTACCTCATCCATCAGATCCTGCATAGTAACCGCTTTGCCCGTACGCTTCGACATTTTCATTTTCTCGCCGTTCTGGAACAAGCTGACCATCTGTGCAATTAACACGGTCAGTTTCTTCGGATCGTTGCCCAGTGCCTCCATCGCTGCTTTCACACGCGGAATATAGCCATGGTGATCGGCACCCCAAATGTTGATCATCTGATCGAAGCCGCGTCCGTATTTATCCATATGATATGCGATATCCGGCGTCAAATAGGTATATGAGCCGTCATTTTTCACGAGCACGCGGTTTTTGTCGTCGCCAAAAGTCATGGTAGACAGCCATGTCGCTCCTTCTTCTTCATAGACATGCCCTGTCGCCTTCAGCGTTGCAAGACCTTGCTCCACTTGTCCGCTCTCGTATAATGCTGTTTCACTGTACCAAACGTCAAAACTGACGCGGAATCTTCCGAGATCGCGTTTAATTTTGTCTAGCTCCCGCTCAAGGCCAAACTGGCGGAAAAACGTAAAACGTTCTTGATCCGGCAATTCCAGCAGCTTATCGCCTTCTTGCTCGACAAGAAGTTTTGCAAAACCAATGATGTCCTCGCCATAATAACCATCCTCCGGCATTTCCGCCGCTTGACCAAGCGCTTGACGGTAACGAGCTTCAATGGATACAGCTAGGTTCTCCACCTGCTTGCCCGCATCATTAATATAATATTCGCGCGTAACATCATATCCCGCATAATCAAGTACATTGCACAATGAATCGCCAACTGCGGCACCGCGAGCATGTCCAAGATGCAGGCTGCCCGTAGGATTCGCGCTCACGAACTCTACCTGTACACTTTTGCCGGAACCATCCGAAGTACGTCCATAGTTTTCTCCCGCTTCAAGCGCTGCAGCCACAACCGGATAGAGATAGCTGTTATCCATACGGAAGTTAATAAAGCCCGGGCCTGCAATTTCCGCTGCTTGAATAGAAGCTTGCTTCGTATCCAAATGCGCAATAATCGCCTCAGCGATTTGACGAGGGTTCTTCTTCGCCAGCTTCGTCAGCTGCATCGCTGCATTTGTTGCCAAATCTCCGTGCGATTTATCCTTAGGAACTTCAAGCACAAACGCCGGAAGCTCTTCCCGCGCTGCCAAACCAGCCGCTACCGCTGCATCTGCGATCGCTGCTTTGACTTGTTCATACATCTTCTCTAATACATTTGCATTCATTAATTTTGTTCCTCCTGTATATGGAGCCAGATATGAAACCGACCCGACATTTGATCACCAACGTACAATTCATACTCCCATTCAAGTGTAAAAGGAAGCTGATCGGGCAATGTGTCCATCACTTTCATTACACCATCTTCACCCGGCGCATGAAGCCGCAGCTGCAGCGTTTCTGCTTCAAGCGATAAAGATGTCATTTGTGATTGATAGCTGCCAGCTCTCCTATGTCCAGGAACAAAAAGCTGCTCCGATTCTATAGCGCCGCGCCGCACAACTGACATTTCTTCCGGCCGGTATCGAATAAGTGTCCGTATTTCACCAGCTTCTGTATCGCCTTCCACTGCCGGCTCGATGTAGCGGATAAATATGGATTTCTCCTTGCGGAACCAATCCCCTTTGTAAGCATGAGTATGCGAGCTTCCATCCTGCACACTCTCCAATGTAATTCGCACTTTCCTGCTGTCTGCCATCATCTTGCTCCTGTTATCAGTCTAATCTTATGTAACTACTATATACAGGTAGGCTCCGAATTTCAACGCTAGAGCCCGGTTAACTTGTCGCAAACGGTACGATTTCACGCCATGCCTCCACACGATCTTCGAGCGTTCGCATACGCGGAGTTGGAATCGGACTGGAGGAAGGCAGCTTGAGTAACGTGATGCTTCGAAAGCTTTCATGCCCTTTATAAAATTTCTGAAAGGTATCGTATGCCTTGCTTCCGTTAAATGCAAAGCAGCGCAGCTCTGGATATTTGGTTACAAGCTCCGGCAGCTTCTGCGGTACGATTCCACGTATGTTCACATCCAAGCTGCCTTCGCGCTCGCAAGATTCGATAACATCCCATAACGCTAAGCGATGCTCCTTTAAGAATGCGAGACGGTTGTCATACACAGGGTCTGGGTCTGACTCATTAAATAAACGATATATAATTTTCCACATAAAGTTTTGCGGGTGTCCATAAAATTGCTTATGCTCAAGCGATTTAACGCTTGGTGCTGTCCCAAGAATCAGTACGCGTGATCGCTCATCGATAACAGGCGGAAACGAATAAATGCGCATGTCGTATAGCCCCCTAATCTATTTTTAAAAGCAGCAATAACGTCTTATTATAAGCCCATTCTAGCCTTGATCATACGATCGCATTTTCTGTTTGTATTAGAAAAAGACGCTTCCCGCTAAGATTACGCGGAAAACGTCTTTTTATCAATGCGAATCGATTATTTGGCCGGAATCTTTATGCTTTGACCCGGATAGATTCTATTTGGGTTCTTTAGCTTATTGTAGCTGGCTAATTTCTGCCACGTCGTTCCGTGTTCCAAAGCTATTGCATAAAGAGTATCCCCTGCTTTAACCGTATACACCGAAGCTTGAGGAGTCGTTGGAACAGAAGTCGTTGGCTTCTCAGGTTTAGCTGGCTCTGTCGGCTTCGTCGGTGTTGTTGGTGTTATCGGTTTTGTTGGTTCTACCGGCAACACTACTGACTTCGCACTTAGATTAAGCTTAAATTCTGCATAACCGTCAGCTGTATCACCCGTGTAGGAAGTCAACTTATTCGCTTCCGCTGCACTCTTTGCTTCCGGTGATGTCTTGATTGTCACGTTCACGGTGTCATTAATTGCCGCTAGCGACCAGTTGCCATCCGCTGCCGGATCAATCGTCTTGAAGGAGCGAATGTAGTCAATGACAACCTGGCGGTTCTCATCCGGGGACGCAAGGATAATACGTTTGCCGTCCGGGTTAGCGAATTTGCTAGAAGATGCACGGTAGTTGTTCGTTGCAACAACGAATTTCTGATCCGCCTTAATTGGTTTTCCTTCAAACTGCAAATTAACGATCCGCTTCGCGCTTTCGTTCTTGAGCGCGCCGCCAGCTTCATACTTCGTCGGTTGTGCAACATCGATCTGATAGGTCACACCGTCAATGACATCGAAGTTGTACGTTGGAAAATCATAATTGATCAGCTCTTGCTTCTCTGTGCTCGCTGCATCGATCTGCTTGAATTGACCAGCTGACCACTCGAGCCATTCTTTAATCTCCGCTCCTGTGACGAGTACAGCATTCACAGTATTCGAGTACAAATACAAATCGGCAACATTCTTGATTGCAATATCGCCCGCCTGAATATTGGTATAATAGTTCGGTCCTTGGCGGCCGCCAGCCTTAAACGGCGCTCCTGCCGAAAGAACAGGAAGCCCTTCATATTCCGTTCCCTGCAGCTGCTTCTCTACATACCATTTTTGTGCATTCGTAACGATTTGAATGGATGGATCATCTTGAACAAGAGCAAACCAGCTGTTGATTGACGCTGTCGTCTTGCCGACAGGCCCTCGCACATACGCCAGCGTATGCTCATGATCCTCTTTCACCGCATCGACAACAGCTTTGTCAGCTTCTACAAGAGGTACCTTATTTACCGAATCAAAGATAGGCTTAACCGTGCTTTTCGAATCAACAACGGCCCATTTCCCATCCTTATTCTCCAGTGTTAAATCAATAATCCCAAGATTATTTCCCCAGAAGCCCGGTTCAACCGCAGGCACTCCGTTAATCGTTCCTTTGGCGAGATCGACACCCGTTTTTCCTTCAAACGATTTGTCAGGGAATACTTTATGCGCATGTCCGAACAAAATCGCATTAATGCCAGCAACTTTGCTTAAATAGAGCACCGAATTTTCCATGAGCTCTGATTGCGGGATATCTTCAAAGCCCGAGTGCGGAATCGCAACAATGATATCCGCTCCCTTCGCTTTCATTTCCGGTACAAACTTTTCTGCCGTTTTGACAATATCCTTAACGATAACCTTGCCTTCTAGATGAGCTTTGTCCCATGTTGTAATTTGCGGAGGCACAAATCCAATCACGCCAACCTTCAGCTTATGCTTCGCGCCCTTGCTGTCTGTTACCTCTTTATCAATAATGAGATAAGGCTTAAACAAATTAACATCATTCGTCTCATCCTTGTCTCCATCTACTTTATAAATGTTTGCATTTACATAAGGAAAGTCTGCACCCGCGAGCGAGGTGTCCAGAAACGATAAGCCATAATTGAATTCATGATTGCCTAAGTTGCCTGCATCGTAGTTAAGCAAATTCATAGCTTTGTACACCGGATGCGTCTCGCCCTGCTTCAGCTTATCAACCGTAGCGACATAATCACCTAGGGGATTTCCTTGTATCAAATCGCCATTATCAAATAATAGACTGTTCGGAGCTTCCTCCCGCGCTTTCTTGATGAGCGTAGCCGTCTTCGCGAACCCATATTCATCAGTAGGCTTGTCCGCAAAATAGTCATAGTTCATCATGTTCACGTGCAGGTCCGACGTTTCCATAATTCGCAGTTGCACTGTATTGCCTGCACCCGCATCAGCCATTGCCGTGAACGGCATAGCCCCTAGACTAACGGTAATAGCAGCAGCTAAAGCACCCTTCCACACCGATTTGTTAACCAACAAAAACGCCTCCTTCATTCTTTTTCTATTAATAAGATGCTCTGCTGCAAGCACAAGATGAAATAATGTTTTCCTACAATATATTAATTTAAATATTCTGAATTGTCATTTATTTATTTTGTTAATCCAAAGTGCCCTTTTACAATAAAAAAAAGGCTTCACGCCACGCGGATAAATGACCGCTGGCAGTGAAGCCTTCACTATATTTAATGACTATTTCAAAAAGCCTAGAAGCATCTCGCGAATAACCTTCGCCGCAACAATTTGCGTTTGCTCCGTCGGATCATAAGCTGGAGCAACCTCAACGAGATCGAAGCCCACAATGTTCACGCCGGAACGTGCAATGGCATGAACGGATTCAATAAGCTCCTTCGATGTAATGCCGCCCGCTTCCGCTGTACCTGTACCTGGTGCTGCAGATGGATCAAGCACATCGATGTCGATCGTTAAATAAACTGGACGTCCTTCGAGCTCAGGAAGCACCTTCTTAAGCGGCTCCAAAACCTCGAACGGATGGAAGTTGATGTTCTCGCGTGCATATTGCCACTCTTCGCGCGATCCTGAACGAATACCGAACTGGTAAATGTTCTGTCCACCCATAAGACCAGCTGCTTTGCGCAGCGGCGTAGAGTGAGACAATGGCTCGCCTTCATACGACTCGCGCAAATCAGCGTGAGCGTCGAAGTGAATGATCGCAAGATCAGGGTACTTTTTGTACACCTCTTGGAAGATCGGCCAAGAAACAAGATGTTCGCCGCCGAGACCAACAGGAATTTTACCGTCGTCTAGCACACCGCGAACGAATTCGCCGATGATTTCCAGACTGCGCGCTGCGTTTCCGAAAGGAAGCAGCAAATCACCAGCATCGAAATATTCAATATCCTCGAGGCTGCGATCTAGGTAAGGGCTGTATTCTTCAAGTCCAATCGACACTTCGCGAATGCGAGGAGGGCCGAAACGGGAGCCTGGACGGAAGCTAACCGTGAAATCCATCGGCATGCCGTAGATAACCGCTTTGGAAGCTTCGTAGTTGTCAGAGCTCAAAATGAAGACATTGCCTGAATATTTTTGATCCAATTTCATGAGGTATGTCCCTCTCTTTCCTGAAGCGTAGCCGCTTGTTACTTCACAAGATCTTCAACAAATTTAGGAAGCACGAATGCTGCTTTGTGAAGACGAGGCGTGTAATATTTTGTATCAATTTCTGGAATTGCTGTCTCATCAACAGCAAGAGGATCGTGTTTTTTGCTGCCCATTGTGAACGTCCACAGACCGCTTGGGTAAGTAGGAATGTTCGCGCCATATACACGAACGATCGGGAATACTTCCTTCACGTCTTTGTTTACGCTTTGGATCAGGTCCGCTTTAAACCAAGGGTTGTCCGTTTGAGCAACGAAGATACCGTCTTCTTTCAATGCTTCGTAGATGCCTTGGTAGAAGCCCTTCGTAAATAGGTTTGCCGCAGGGCCAACCGGTTCAGTGGAATCAACCATAATAACGTCATAGGTGTTTTTATGATCATGAATATGCATAAAGCCGTCGTTTACAAGCACTTCAACACGCGGGTTGTCGAGCTCGCCAGCGATGGATGGCAAGTATTTTTTGGAGTACTCGATTACTTTACCGTCGATGTCGACAAGAACTGCCTTCTTCACCTTCGGATGTTTCATTACTTCACGAATAACGCCGCCGTCTCCGCCGCCAACAACAAGCACGTACTCCGGATTCGGATGCGTGAAAAGTACAGGATGCGCAACCATTTCGTGGTAAACGAACTCATCCTTAACCGTGGTCATAACCATACCGTCGAGAACAAGCATCGTTCCAAACTCTTCCGTTTCGATCATATCAAGCTGTTGAAAATCTGTTTGTTCATTAACGTAAGTCTTAGTGATCTTCGCCGTTATGCCGAAGCTATCTGTTTGTTTTTCCGTATACCACAATTCCATGGTGTTAAATCCCTTCTTTCCTTCAATCGTTCAACCTGTATTATAGTAAAATTATTAAATCACTACAAGTACTCTAGACAATCCGTGCATTAACGTTTTTCAAAGATTTTATTAAGTATAATATCCTGATTTTCCGTACGATATGTAGATGCTGTTTCACAACAAAGGCTGCTCCACATAACATGGGACAGCCTTTGTTCATCTTGAGAAGGTCATACCTGTTCTTTTATATAACGTCCTTCTCAATCATTTGCCAGCTTCACGCAGCCTGTCGTCTCACGTATGATCAGCTCTACCGGCAATGCCTTGCACCTCTCCTGAACAGGGTTGCCATCAATCTGATCGAGCAGCATGCGGATCGCTTCCTGCCCTTTCTCCAAAATATTTTGAGAGACGGTCGTTAGCGCAGGCGAAGTAAAACTAGAGATGGACAAATTGTCAAAGCCAATTACCGAATAGTCCTCCGGCACCTTTTTGCCGAGTTCTCGCAGCCGCTTAAGCAAGCCCATCGCACTTACATCCGAAAACGAGAAAATCGCCGTCACGTCCGCAAGCTTGATGAGCTGATCCGCAGCGCAATAGCCACCTTCTAGCGATGTCGGGAGCCTGATCATTAAGGTTTGGTCGTATGGAATACCCGCTTCTGCCAGCGCATCCTTATAGCCTAACCATCGCTCATGCAAAACACCGTAATATGTGATGCGCTCAAGCGGAATATCTCCAATTAAAAGCGCAATTCGTCGATGTCCTTGGTCGATTAAATAACGAATCGCGCGATAGCTTCCTTTTCTGTCCTCTAAATTAACTTGATATAGATCCTCCCGCTTCAAGTAGCTATCAATAAAGACGGCAGGCATGCCTAAGTTTACAATGCGATCAACTGCCTGCGAGCCCTCATTCGTCCCCATCACGATTAATCCATCCAATCGACGCTCCTTGGCGAATGTGAATGTTTCTGTGCTCTCATCAATACCCGATAAAATAATATGAAATTGGCGATCACGAGCCCCTTCTTCTACACCTGTAAGCAGGTCCCAATAAAATGGGTTGTCCTGCAGCCTCCCAGGCTGCATCATCGGTACGACCAGTCCAACAAGATGCGTACGCCGAGTCTTTAGATTTCTAGCAGGCAGATTGGGCGTGTAGCCAAGCTCGATAATTACCCGCTCGATATTTTCTTTCGTTGTGCCCGATACCCTTCCCTTGCCGTTAATAACATTAGAGACCGTCGCAATCGATACACCAGCTATCTTGGCAACGTCTACGATGCTTACTTCATTTTTCATCCTCTTATCGCTCTCTTTCGTCTCAAAGCCCATCCGGCTCCTTGAGTTAAACGTTTTATCATAGTATAGCTTATTTGTGGAGGCACTAAAATTTGTACTCCGAAAATATAAAAAAAGAAGAAGCAAACCGGCTCAAGCGAGCCGCCTGCTTCCCCTATATTGCATACTACCAGCCGCTGTTGCCTGCACCTCTAGTTATTACAAACTGATTATTCGGATTCGATAGCCCTCCCGATGCAGCCCCTGTGACCGTTACATTGCTAAACGTCCCTGATCCAGTAACGGAATCGAACAATATCCCATAGGTGCCGGCGCCGCTGATATTCACTTGATTAAAGCTCACGTTTGTTATCGATTGATTGTAGCTGAATTTCACAGCTTCATAGGTGCTGTCATTAATTTGAACATTATCGACAACGATTGGAGCCGAAATGCTCTGGTTTTCTGCATAGATCCATAAACCGCCGAAGCTCGTGTTCCAGTTGCGCTCCCAGCCGCCTGTACGGTTCAGCGTATTTCGTTTCACTTCAGTCGTGCCGCTAAATGCAATGGCATTGAACCTTGTACTGACCACGATGCCTGCAGAAGCCGTCACCGTGTCTGCACCGATGTTATCCCATATCTTGTTGTCCTTGCCGCCGTAAAGGGCGTACGTATTTGCAAGAACAGGGACCTGGGCGATATTATAGCGGAACATGCTGTTCTCATTCGGTGAGCCGTCCGACCACATCGCGAAGGCGTCGTCTCCTGTATTGCGTACACTTAAATGGCTGATCGTTGTATTTTTGACACCGCCATGAAGGTTTACTCCATCCGCCCATGTATTGCGAATCTTACCTCCGACTACATATAAACCGTCCGTTCCAGACTGCAGCCAGAAGCCCACCTTCGTATGCTCGATCCATACATTTTGAATAAGCGAGCCTATTCCAAAGTTTCCTTCGAAAGCAGCGTGGTCCGCACCGTCGTTCCGATACAGCGAATCTCCCGTAATCGCAAGATCGGTAATCGTTACATTACCGCCTACGCCATAAAAGCCGCCTTTCCCGTTAGTGCCTTGCAAATTAGAGTACCACATGCCAGCGCCGCGAATATGGATACCGTCCACATTCACACGGTCATTCATTCGGAAGGTGCCTAATGGAATCCACACGCCTGCTTTGCCTGTCGACTTCGCATTAGCAATAGCGTCGCGAATCGCTTGCGTATCATCACCTGCATCGCTCGCAACAGCTCCGAAGGAGGTAATGCTCACGAAATTAGCAGGCATTGTGTAGGCGGCATCTACTTGTTCCAAGTTAATAAGATCAATCGTATAGTAAGAAGCTGTATCGCCAGAATCCTTCTGCAGCTTCACCGTAGCCCCCGCAGGAATGTTTCCGACAAGGAAGCGGCTCTCATCATAAAATCGATGTCCTTCGCCGTTCGCAGCATTGTCATTGTACGGATAAGCGCCATACGTCCATGCATAACGTGACGTTAGGCTGAGTGTCTGTGTTTTAGCTCCGTTCACATAAAGGCTAAGTGTTCCATTCGTACCGCCGCCCCCAGCCGAATCAGGCATACTATACCTGACAACAACAGAGTTAGCTGCTTGTGGCGCTGTCCACTGCACATAATGCCCAGTAGATGTCAGCTTTACAGCGCGTCTTCCCGACGATTCTGATTCAACAGTTAAATAAGTACGGTTTGCTGTAAGCACCTGAGCGTTCGTCGTGCCGCTCTCCGCTTCCAGCTCTTGATAAGGTACGGTTGCTCCCCGCGCCGCCAAGCTGATTCCACCTGCTGCGGAAATGTAATCGATCGCTATTCCGCCGCTATTTCCGCTGTCATATTGATACGTAATCGTATTTAAACCTTTGCGGAGGCTCAGCGTCTCGCTTTGACTGCCCCAAGTGGTTGCTCCTCCAGTTGCTGAGAGTGTTGTTGTTTTAACAAACACGCCATTCACGTAAATATTTATCGTCTTGCTCGCCCCTGTTCCATTTGCGTAGCGAAGCTCAACAGCCGAGTTCCCCTCCGCAGTCCGGTTAACGGTGAAAATTGCTCTCGCACCGACGCTTGTAAAGTTTTGCAAATAGGTCGATGCTTTGGTTACTCCACCTGAGAAAAATTGATCTTCCGCTTGATACACAAACCCCGTGCCCGGCGTTGGTGTTGGTGTTACAGTAGGCGTAGGCGTTGGTGTCACGGTTGGTGTTGGAGTTGGAGCTGCTGTAGGGGTTGGTGTCGGCGTTGTTGTAAGAGCACCTACAACGAGGTTATCCAAATTGATATTTCCAGAATCCGTCGTATCAAATTGAAGCCGAACGGCATTGCTGCCTGCATTCAGAGTAACGACTTCCAGCTTGGTGCCCCATGTGTCCCAATTCGATGTAGCTTGAAGCATAACCTGACGAAGCTTTGTTCCATTCAGATAAAGGCTTAATGTTTTATCGCTGCCTGTTCCATTTGAATATCGGAACGTCAGCTCACGGCTTCCGGCTGCGGCTGGCGTAACTGCAAATTGTACCGCCGCGCTTCCTTTGTTGCCATCTGTGAAGCCTCCGACAAATCCGGTTCCCGTATAGCCCGTATGATCGTTAGCTATAGTTGTTCCTCCCGTAAGAGTCGCCGCTTCTGCTTCAAGGGTGTTTGGCCCAGCTGGCACTGCTTCAACATCAATTTTGTCTAAGTTTACGTTTCCTGTGTCTGTCGTGTCGAATTTGTAGCGGATCGTATTGCTGCCTGCTGCGAGCGTCAATGCTTCCGTGCTGGTCGTCCAGCTGTCCCAATTCGCGGTTGCATTCAGCGTCGTTTGCTTCATTTTGACACCATTTACGTATAGGCTCAACGTCTTCGCACTGCCATTTCCATTCGCATACCGCACGGTTACGTTATGAACCCCAGCTGCTGCCGCGCTTACTGTAAACTGAGCAGCTGCATTTCCCTTATTGCCATCTATAAAACCGCCAACGAAGCCAGAACCGGAATAACCCGTATGATCATTCGCGTATACAGCTCCCCCTAAGAGTAAAGCCGACTCCGCTTCGTAAGAAGCTGCATAGCTAGTCTGTGCCTGCGCGAAGAATGTGAGCACCATACTCATAATAATGAGTACGGATAGACGTTTCTTAAGGCTATTCGTCATTAATCATCACGATCCTTTTCATATAATAGAAGCTCATTTACCTGCGTTGATTTGAATAAGTGCGATTATAATGTAAACGCATTCATAAATCGTCATCCACTATGTCAGGCAACACCACCTTTCAATAGAACAATTTTTGAACCCTTGGCAGCATAATAAGGAAGGTTCATGGATCTTTGCATAGTACCATGCCTTATTTTACGATTATGATAACCAATTAAACGTTTAACCAAATAACGCTCGTCATTCGTGGTTAAACCTTTAATCAGAGATTATCATGCGTTTTCCTTATCGTCAACATCCTAATTTCAAGCCTATTATTTTTGTACTGCAGGCTGCTCATTCTTTTGCCACGCTACTGAATAAAGTCCGAATATCAATCTATATAATGAAAACTATCTAATCCCCTTCTACAAATATTTACGATTACGCTCCTCTTCGTGAATAGGGTGTTCTTCGTTTTTCCATACTAAGGAAAAGCGAAGTTTTGCATTGAAGGGAGCCTGCTCCATGAAAAAAAATTCCAACCAGCAGGGTAAGCTGCGCCGCAGGCCTGCTTTTCCATTTATAACCGAGAGGTTCCTTCCCCAATTTCTGAAAATGAAGAAATGGTTGAGATGGGCAGCTGCCGCATTCACCCTTTTCATACTCATCTTGGCCGGTACACTTATCTTCTTACGTACGCAATCGCTGCCAGTCACTGCGATTAGCCAAACATCTCAAATGCTTGATTTGCATGGCAATGTCATCGATACGTTTCATGCTGGAGAGAACCGCCGTTCTGTACAGCTATCCGACATTTCGCATTATGTAATTGAAGCAACCTTAGCTATTGAGGATCGCCGCTTCTATGATCATCGCGGCTTCGATATGAAGGGAATGGCGCGAGCCGTTATGGTTAACGTCCAAAGCTTCTCGGCACGCCAAGGCGCAAGCACGCTTACTCAGCAGCTCGCACGTAATCTATATTTGACGCATGAGCGAACCTGGCAGCGCAAGCTGAAGGAAGCGATGTACACGGTTCAGCTTGAAATGAATTACTCCAAGGACGAAATTCTGGGCATGTATTTGAATCAAATTTATTATGGCCACGGCTCCTATGGTATTGAAGCAGCGGCGATGATGTACTTCAATAAACACGCTTCCGAGCTCACGCTTGCAGAAAGCGCGATGCTTGCCGGCATTCCGAAGGGCCCTAAGTATTATTCGCCGTACCTTAACATGAAGAATGCAAAGGACCGCCAGCTTACTATTTTACAGGCGATGCTTGAAGGCGGCTCAATTACATCCGAGCAGGCCGATGCCGCTTATAAGGAAATGCTGAGCTTCCAGACACTTGGCTCTGGCGACCAGGAAGGGTTTGCGCCTTATTTTCGCGATTATATCAGGTATATTGCTGTCGACAAGCTAGGTATTAATGAACATTTGCTGAATGAGGGCGGAATTACCATCTATACAACGCTTGATCCGTCCGCGCAAGCAACGGCTGAAGAGGTCATTGCAAAGGGCTTTCCCGAAAACTCTGAGCAGCAGGCGGCGCTCATTGCTATAGACCCGCGCACCGGATATATCAAAGCGATGGTTGGCGGAAGAAATTATAAGAACAACCAATATAATCGAGTGTTTGCAAAGACGCGCCAACCCGGCTCCTCCTTTAAGCCTTTCTTATATTTAACCGCCTTGCAAAGTGGTTTTATGTCACCTGTTACCCGTTATAAAAGTGAACCAACTGTATTCACTTATGATGAGGGACGGAAGACGTATGAACCGCGCAACTACGGTGACAAGTATTTGAATGAGCTGATTGATATGAGACAGGCGCTGGCCAGCTCGGACAATATTTATGCGGTTAACACCATCATGACCGTCGGAGCTGATAAAGTTATTGAAACGGCAAAGAAGCTGGGAATTGAAAGTCCGATGAAGCCGGTCCCTTCACTTGCGCTTGGCACCTTTCCAGTCAGCCCATTCGAAATGGCTTCTGCATTTGGCACTTTCGCAAACGGCGGCATCCACATGGAGCCGGTTGCGATTCTCCGCATTGAGGATCGCAAGGGACAGGTATTATATGAAGCGAAACAAAAATCAGTGCAAGCCATCACCCCAGCCGAAGCCTATGTTATGACCAGTTTAATGGAGAGTGTATTTGAAGAAGGCGGAACAGGTTTCCGCGTATCTTCTATTATTAAGCGGCCGATAGCAGGCAAGACGGGTACGACCCCAACAGATGCATGGCTCGTTGGGTATACGCCTGAACTAGCGACAGCAGTGTGGGTAGGTTACGATAAGGATCGCAAATTAACCGTTGCCGAGGCTTACCGCGCTGCTCCCATTTTCGCAAAATTTACGGAGCAAGCGCTGACTGCCATACCGCCGAAGATTTTCCCGATTCCGGAAGGCATCGTGAACGTGTATATCGATCCGACAAGCGGCAAGCTTGCAGAAAGCAGCTGTCCGCACAGACGATTAGAAACCTTCATCAGCGGAACGGAGCCGACTGATGTATGCGGCGAGCCTGCGGGTGCAGGAAATAACGACAGTGACGCCACTCAAAATGGATCTGGTACAGCAGGACGACGCTCTTGGTGGAATGACTTGAAACGCTGGTGGACAGACTAAACAAACAGCAGCCTTCCTTTAATGAGGAGGGCTGCTGTTCCTTCCAATAATGAACCAACCGTGATCTTTGCGCATTTTTGTCCAACTTATGATCAAAAAGTGAATTTTCTTTGAACAAAACCTCGATGTTGTGGTATAGTAAGGATAAGAAAACACTTACAATTGATCGGGAGTGTTAAATATGACAACAAAAACCGCAACAATCAGCAACATTCAG
The DNA here is from genome assembly GCF_037976325.1 of Paenibacillus sp. FSL K6-3182. NCBI lineage: Bacteria > Bacillati > Bacillota > Bacilli > Caryophanales > Paenibacillaceae > Paenibacillus > Paenibacillus sp. FSL K6-3182. The sequence continues at coordinate 166,961 of NZ_CP150265.1, read as the reverse complement.
CCTTCTAAATCAGATGTCAAGCGCCTCGTAAAGGCAATGACTGCCATCTCTTGGATCGTTTTATCTATTGGCGTTCTACTCAGCCTCATTAACTTAAGCCATTTCAGCGATAAAAATGTTGGACTTATGGTCGGCATCGGATTCCTAATCGGCAGCGTTCATATTTACGTTATTGGCACAGCAATCGGACTTGTTCATGCACGCCTTAACCAAGACCAGTCGTCAAAGGATTTTAACGAGCCTCAATAATTAAAATTAACTTCATCACTCTTAACCAATAGACAGTCACATTCGGTCAATGACCAGATGCGACTGTCTATTTGCTTTTACTGGGACAAAACAATTTTATTTGGGTAAAGTTACTATATGTAAGAACAATTCACTGTCTGAACGCTCCTAAATCTAACAGTTGTCTAAGCCGTGAACTTTCTATTACAGAATAAAGACGAATTATTGACGTAATTGTTAACCCCGCAGTTATTACCTTGTGGATCTGCTATTGTAGTCGTAAGCAGTAATTTTGAGGAGTTGAACTGATGATGAGACCGTTTCTTCGTATGCTGACACCCGCACTGATTATGCTAATGGCCGTTATGCTTTCCGGCTGCGGCGAGCAATTCATCGTGCTCGATCCGAAAGGGCCAATCGGCGAGTCTCAGAAAGATTTGATTTATTTTTCAACCATTCTGTGTGCGGTTATTATCGTGCCCGTACTTATCCTGACAGCTGTTATCGTCTGGCGGTACCGTGATAAGCCCGGCAGTAAAGCTTCCTATAAGCCTAACTGGGAGCACAGCACGAAGCTAGAGATTACCTGGTGGAGTATTCCGATTGTAGCGATCCTTGTTCTTGCTATAGTCACCGTCAAATACACGTATGCGCTCGAGCCTTCCAAACCGATTGAGTCGGCTAAGGCGCCAATTACGATTCAGGTTACTTCACTTGATTGGAAATGGTTGTTTAAATATCCAGAAGAGGATATTGCGACCGTCAACTATTTGAAGATTCCTGAAGATACGCCGATTAGATTCCAGTTAACATCGGATACGGCGATGAACTCCTTCTGGGTTCCACAACTCGGCGGACAAATTTATTCCATGTCAGGGATGGCAATGACCTTATTCCTACAGGCTGATGAGCAAGGCAGCTATTATGGCTCCGGTGCTAACTTCACAGGAAAAGATTTTGCCAAAATGACATTCAAGGTGGATGCTACGTCTGAAGAGGACTATAAAGCTTGGGTAAGCGAGGTTAAAGCATCGTCGCCTGAACTGACAATGGAAGGGTTCGAGAAGCTTACTGAACCAGGTCCTTCTAATGTGCAGTTGTTCTCCAGCTTCCCTGAAGGATTGTTCAATAAAATTGTAACGCAATATGTAAAAGGCGACGGCAGCGCTCACCAGCATCATGGTGGAGCCGCAACAGAGCCCGCCGCAGGAACGGATAAAGAATCCATTACAGCGGATACGTCTGAGACGCAAAAAGAAACGAAAAGCAAACCAGATTTAAATGCTCATATTCATGCGGGTCATTAACCCGCTTTCAAGCAAATGCTTAAGAGGCGAGTTTGTGCCACAAACTTTTAGGAGGACCCCTCATGTTAGACAAAATTAAAGATTTCGCGTCCGAATTTTTCGTCACAGGCGATCCGCTTATTTTAGGGGCTCAAGTATCCATCGGCCTGTCGGTTGTGGCGATTATATTCACGCTTACCTTTTTCAAAAAATGGCGCTGGCTTTGGACGGAATGGCTGACCAGCGTCGATCATAAGAAGATCGGTATTATGTATATCATCGCATCTATTCTTATGCTATTCCGCGGCGGCGTTGATGCGCTGCTCATGCGTGTTCAGCTCGCAGCTCCTGAAGTGGAGTTTTTGCAGCCGGATCACTATAACCAAATCTTTACGACGCACGGCGTAATCATGATTTTGTTTATGGCGATGCCGCTTATGTTCGGTTTATTCAATATCGTCGTTCCACTGCAAATTGGTGCCCGCGACGTTGCATTCCCGTTCTTGAACTCCCTTAGCTTCTGGATGTTCTTCTTCGGTGCCATGCTGTTTAACGTTTCCTTCATTATCGGCGGTTCACCTGATGCTGGATGGCTCGCTTATCCGCCGCTCTCTGAGCTGTCAGGAAGTCCGGGACTCGGACAGGACTTCTATATATGGGGTATTCAAATCTCAGGTATCGGTTCATTGGCTACAGGTATTAACTTTATCGTTACGATTCTAAAAATGCGTGCACCAGGCATGAAGCTCATGCAAATGCCGATGTTCGTATGGTCTGTTTTGTCGTCATGTGTAACTATTATCTTCGCATTCCCAATTTTGACTGTTACCTTGTTCCTATTGTTCATCGACCGTTATCTGGGTGCTCACTTCTTTACGCTCGACGGCGGGGGCAACCCGATGATGTATATCAACCTCATCTGGATGTGGGGACATCCTGAAGTATATATTGTTATCTTGCCGGCTTTTGGTATTTTCTCTGAAATTGTTTCGGCTTTCTCGAAGAAAAAATTGTTCGGTTATAAGTCAATGGTATTCGCGCTTATGTCGATCAGCTTCTTCTCCTTCTTTACATGGGCGCATCACTTCTTCACAATGGGCTCAGGCGCCAACGTCAATGCTTTCTTCGCTTTGACTACGATGATTATCGCAATACCGACCGGGGTTAAAATATTCAACTGGCTGTTTACGATGTATCGAGGCCGAATTAGGTTTACGACTCCAATGATGTGGACGGTAGCATTTATTCCCTGCTTCGTTGTCGGTGGGATGACCGGGGTGCTCTTGTCTGTCGCACCTGCTGACTTCCAGTTCCACAACAGTTACTTCCTGATCGCGCATTTCCATCAGGTGCTTATTGGCGGCGTTGTGTTCGGTTACTTCGCAGGCCTTTACTACTGGTGGCCAAAAATGTTCGGCTTCCGTTTGCATGAAGGTCTTGGCAAATGGGCATTCTGGTTCTGGAACATCGGCTTCTATGTTTGTTTCATGCCGCAATACGCACTTGGCTTAATGGGTATGACGCGTCGTTTCAACGAATATGACTTCGATATGGGCTGGCAGCCTTTGAACGTCGTCTCTACTGTTGGAGCATTCTTGATGGGTATCGCGTTTATTTTCCAAGTATGGCAAATCGCTCACAGCATCAAGTTTTTCAAGAAAGAAAAGGATGGCGATGCATGGGATGGCCGTACGCTAGAATGGTCGATTCCATCACCTGCGCCGCTCTATAACTTTGCTCGCTTGCCACAGGTTACTAGCCAAGACGAGTGGTGGGAAGAAAAGCAGCGCATTGCGAATGGTCAGCCTGCTAAACCACTTGCGCCGCTTGAACCGATTCATATGCCGAAAAATTCAGGTATTCCATTCATTATGTCGATCTGCTGGTTTATTGCAGGCTTCGGCTTCGTATGGGATTGGCTATGGATGGCCATACCAGGTCTAGTCGGCGTAGCCGTATGTATGCTTGTTCGTTCGTTCTCTTACGATACCGATTATTACATTCCGGTGGATGAGATTGAACGTACGGAAGCAGCGTTAAGGGGGACAAAATAATGGCACATGCAGTTTCCACTCCAGCAGGAGCGCATGGCGGACACGGCGCTGGACACGGCGGCGGTCACCATGACGATCATCACGATCAAGAATCGATGAAAATGTTCGGCTTCTGGCTGTTTCTTATAACCGACGTTATTTTGTTCGGTACGTTATTTGCAACCTATGTCGTCCTCCGTCTCAACACTGACGGCGGACCGACAGGTGCCGAATTGCTTGAGATGAACGGTATTATCATTTCTACCTTCATTCTACTGACAAGCAGCTTTACAAGCGGTATAGCCGTTCTTGAAATGAACAAAGGCAACAAGCGCGGCCTTATACTTTGGCTCGCCATTACAGCAGTGCTCGGCGCTTCATTTATCTATCTTGAAGTAAATGAGTTCATGCATTTGGTGCACGAAGGCGCTAATATCGGAACGAGTGCCTACTGGTCAGCCTTCTTCGTTCTCGTCGGCACACACGGACTTCACGTATCGCTCGGCTTAGTCTGGATGATTGCACTGATTCTTCAGATTAGACGCCGCGGCATTACACCCGTTACGAAGCGCAAAATAGGCATCATCAGCTTGTACTGGCATTTTCTGGACGTCGTATGGATTTTCGTATTCTCAATCGTTTATTTGATGGGGGTGATGTAGGATGGAAAACCATAACACACATTCGCAGGACGCACACGGGTCCCACGGCGGATCGATGAAGTCTTATGTGATCGGCTTCCTATTCTCCATCATTCTGACAATCATTCCGCTTGTCGTAGTAATGAATGACCTGCTCAGCAAAAAAGCTGCAACCCTGCTCATCCTTGTGACGGCAGTTCTGCAATTTGCTGTTCAGCTTATCTTCTTTATGCACATAAGGGATGAGGAGAAACCTCGATTCAACCTGATGGCGCTTATATTCGGCCTCGTTATTTTGCTGACGATCGTCGCAGGTTCTGTATGGATTATGACTTACAATGCCGTTGCCGTCGCTTCATAATCGGCAATATGAATAAATATAAAGCTGTGCCAAAGTCTCTCTGACTTTGGCACAGCTTTTTTTCGTTTGTTATTTAATGCTTATAGTCAAACTCTCCCTATCTAGGGCTGCTTCATCCGTGCCATAATCATCTTATATGAATACCGAAACGAAAGATGAGGTGGGACGCCATGTCCATTACACTACGCCCCTTGCAGCTGCCAGAGGACTACGAGCAGCTTGCACAATTGCTTAATCAAGTGTGGTCAGAACCGACGACTGCTGAGAACCTGCATGATGCAGATAAGAAGCTTTATGAGATTGGACATACATGGATGGATGAGAACGGACTGCTTGCCGGATACGATCGTGAGCGGCAGGTTGCAGTAAACGAGCAAGGCGATATTGTTGGCTACGCCTGGACCTGGCGGGCGCCTTGGACAGAGCCTGGCTACTTATGCAATACGCTTGTCGTATCAGAGCCTTATCGCAAGCAGGGAATCGGCCAATTGCTTTTAGCTCACATTGGAAAATGGGCTTTGAAAATCGGCGCTTCTACGCTCATTACTGAAGTATGGGACGATAATGAGGATGCGATTCAGTTTGCAAAGCGACATGCTTTTGTAATTGAACGCCATGCCTTCCAGTCCGTCCTTACACTTGGCGAACATGATGGAGCGCAACAACCACAATTTCCAAGCATGCCAGACCTTGGGGCGCTGCGCTTCCTAACGCTTGCCGATGAACCCGGTGAAGAAAGCGAACAGAAGCTGTATGAGATCTATAAAGAAACGCTGGTGGACATTCCCGGTTATCTTGGTGAAGTCCCTGATTTCGTCGAATGGCGCAAATGGTATTTGAAAGTAGACGGCTATGCGCCTGAGCAAGTGATTATCGCGGCTGACGGCGACCGCTTCGTAGGGGTTACTAATGTCCTGCTTAATCCACAAACAAACGGGATGTATCATGAATATACCGGCGTAAGCAGAGCTTATCGCGGCAGAAAGATTGCTTTTGCTTTAAAGCTCAAAGCGATTGAGCTTGCTCAGCAGCATCAAGCCGCATATATCCGTACAGATAATGACTCAACAAATGCACCTATTCTCAGCATTAATCGCAAGTTAGGTTATATACCTCTTCGCGGCTCTTATCGTGTCCTAGCTCCTCTTCAAGAGGTATTGAGTAAGTTGCCCATTGAAGTACAGCAATGAACGACATCTCCTCATATCCCCTCTCTTAAAAAAAGCAGCTTAAAGCGAGAACATCCCGCTTCAAGCTGCTTTTCCAATTCCGCTACTAACGCCCCTGTTCCACAACCTCTACATCCTTCGGTACAATTAATGTCAGCTCCTGGCTGACCGTGTCTGAGATGAGGCCGCCGTCCCGGTGATCGACGGAACCAATCATGACATACATCGTTGAGCCAACAACATCGGTTTTCAGCATTTTATTGTCCAATCGCTCATACTTCTCGGATGACCAATAACGAATTTGGCCAAACAGCTTAAGCTCACGTGTTTCCGTATGCTCAAGCGTCACGCCATCCAAGGTGTGCACAACAATCTTCTTAATATCAGCAGGCACCCCTATTTTCTTCGTTTCCACGAATGCTGAACGCTGCGACATTTGCAGCCCTCGCTGCAGCTCATCGAACAAGCCCGTTGACATGAGCAGTGCAAGCCCGAGACTGGCTGTTCCAACCATTCCTACAAAAAAGACACTCATCCAGTCATAACGAACGATAGTACGCGCACTGCTAGAAAACTTCAAGTAAAGCAGCAGCTCCGCTCCAAGCATAATGAAAACGACGGGTGCGACCCACACGAGCACCTCGTAAGCCTCCATGTCCTGCCATAGAGAGACAGCTAATGCTGTCCCCACGAGAATCAGTGTCACGCCCATGGATAATGAGCCGACGCGCCAAGTGCGAACGCCTGATGGTTGATTGACAGACGGTTCAGCCATATTTACCGTGTTGGTGTTCAATGCGAATCCTCCTCGTACTTTCTTGGCACCGGCTTATGAAGCTCTGGCGGTTTACCTTTGCTCATTACCGGAGATGCCTTGCTTCCGAAAGCTAGACGCATGCCTACAATAATCATAATAAATGCGACAACAGCCGTTGGTATCATATATTTAATTTGCATGTATTGGGAATAAAGCTCCCTTGAGAAATGAGAAGTAACCTCTACAGCTACACGATCGAGCAAGTAATAAACGCCGAATCCCAGCAGCCCAAAACCAAACCAGCGCTGATAAGGGACAAGCTGCGTCAATACCGGTTCATCGGTAAGCTCCTGACGCTCATAACGAGACGTCTGCTGCAGCGCATCGAAGAAAGCAAAGCACCAGAACAGCGGAAGCAGGAAAAAAAACAGCGACAAGCGCAAATTGTCCATAATATAGACGGCGAGAAGAAAACCGCCCATTAGCTGCAGTCCGCGTTTTTGCAAACCTAGATACAGATGTCCTGCACCTGGAAAAATAGCTAACGCGATAGCCAGCACTTTGCTTTTACGCCCAGAGGCGATGTACGATTCCATATCCTCAAATATTGCACGGTCCGCCACATGCTCCCCGCGCTGCTTGGCATGCAGCTGGCTGATTGCGTCAAACATGCTGTATATCCAAATAACGGGAAGCGCCAAAAGAAACACGAGCAGCTCTGCCCTGTGCGTTATCGTGCCTAAGAAGACGATAATCGCAAACCAGCCAATGAAGGAAATGAGAAAGGTAATGCCCCGCTGCATAAGCCCCATATTCATATGCCCTAGACCCGGAATCAGAGAGAACATGATGGTACGCGATTTCTCGCGCTGGCGCTCCTGCTCCAAAGGAACAAAGCCTGGCGAGAAATGATCAGCAGGATGCGCGAATGGATGCTGGTTAGCAGCGCCTGACGGCAATCCCTTGCCTAGCAACAGGAAGATGACCATATCAATCATATTAATGATTCCCGCCATCGCCGCTATAAAAAACAAAAAGATATAAACTGTATCCTCCATATACCCGCCCATTAATCCAAATAGAATACACAATCCTATCGAACCAAAGAAAGCTCCCCCGTACAAAACCGCACGTACTGGGCGACCTGCATAGGCATGTCCTACGCCAGGTAAAAAAGAAAGAAAGAACGCCGCTAACGGGCTTTTATTCATCATTGATTCATTCCCTTCTATCATCGTTTTTCATTTATCTAAATCGAGATGCTTTTAAGCCATCGAGCCACGACCCCGTTTGATCAACCATTCTGTCTGACCAAGATTCGGAATGTCCACCTGTCGCCGCTGGCGGATTCGGCCTTATATCCTGCTGTTTATTCTCATTCATATCAAGCTGAGCCAGCTTCTGTGAGAAGGAGGCAAAAGTCCCGCTGGCAAGCAGCAGCAGCGTAATCGAAGCTGCAATGGTGTAGTGTGTTACCGGATGCTGAAGCCATGTCCGCAGGCGGCGAGGCTTCTCTTGTATAGTACTCGTCACAACATGTGGCCCGACTTCTCTATGATCATGTTCCTGCTCCATCATCAATTGCTCCACGACACGCTTCTCTATTTGCTCCATGTTAGGCAGCGGGGTCGTTAAATGAGAATCTGCCCGCTGCATCTCGCCCTCAGCTGTTTCAATCGCAATGACGAACAGCTGCAAACAGAAGTCGCAAGCAGCCAAATGCTGCTCAACCGGTATACGCTCAGAATCAACCAGTCTGTCGTTTACGTAACGGGACATTTGATCAGAAGAGATATGCTCAATCATCATTCGAAGTCCTCCTTCCGAAAATGGCGCTTCATCCAGCCTCTTGCACGGTACAGCCTGGACTCTACGCTTTTGCGTTCTAGTCCAGTTTCGGCTGCGATTTGTTCATATGACTTGTCTTCCATATAATAAGCGGTTATGACTTCACGATAGTTTTCCGGCATTTCATCAACTCGCTCTCGTATCTGCTGCCTATCCGCCTGTTCGATGGCTAATGTTTCTGCAGCAGGAGCAGACACAAGTTCTTCATGTACTTTTTCAGACATCGCTTCGCTATCCATTAGCTCCTCTGGCTTTCGTGCACGGCTGCGTTTGAAATCGATCGCTCGATTGACGGCAATACGGGTAATCCATGTTTTGAGCCCATCCAATCGACAATCCGGAAGGGAGCGATAAATTTGCAGCAGCACTTCCTGTGTAATATCCTCCGCATCATGCGGTGAACGAAGCACTGCGAAGACTGTTCTATATATATAAGGACCATATGCCTGTACAAAAGGACCAAAATGCTCGGGCCCGCCCTTCTGTACCTCTCTGATCCAATCCTCGTCTTGAATGTCGCTCCCCTCCTTCCCAATCTAATAGACGCCAGCTTGTCCCGCATACCCTGCACTTGCTGCCAAAAAATTTTTCTAATGCTTTATCAGCCTCTATCAACGCGGAAAACCTCATCATTCGATAGGACTAGCCTACGAACGATGAGGTTCTCATCCAAAATTCACAATAAACTCAATCTGCTGCTAATAACGCCAGCTGTTATACGTTCAAAGCTTGCTTAAGCTCATCTGGGGAGCGATCCCACCACTCAAGATTATGCTCCACAAGCAGCTTGCGAAGCGCCGATTTATCGACATCGCCAAGCTCGGACAAGTTATAGCGGCGTTTGAGTGATTGATCCAGCTTGTTCACGTGATCCGGGAGAAGCTTCCACCCGCGACGCGCCTCGGAATCAATCAGCATCTCGCATGCCGTAGCGCCCGCGTAATAGGAACCTTCTTCATTGCGGTCAACCGCTACCCATACGATCCAGCATTGACGACCGTTCGGAGTATCCTCTTTGTTAGGCGTAAACTTAATGCCACGCTCTACTTTACTCTTTGCATGCATAGCGCCAACATCAATATAAGCAACGCCATCATCAATAATAACACAGGATACCGCGCTCAAATCGATCGTTCCTGCTCCAAAACCTTTATGTTGTTTGCTGCTCACTACGTTGAGCGACAGTGATTTCTTTTCTTTCTTTACCGGCTCAGCCGACTGCCCTTGTTCTTCCGTCATGCGTATTCACACCTTCCCCGATACAATAATTCCATTTTAGCTAATAATCATCGAAAAGCAAACATATACATGCTGTAGATGCTTGTCAACGGGAGGGAAACGTTCAATGACTCCACGCTATTTCAAACGAATTTTACTCGTAATACTCGCAGTCGCGCTGCTCGGTATATCGATGCAGCATGACTTCGGGACTGCTTGGCAATCCCAATATACTTATGCTTTCGCCCCCGCCGCTAACGCCAAGCAAGCACTAGCGCCTGCCCAAAAGTCGGTCAAGCCGCCTGCCGTGCAGGAGCCGAATACGGTCATCACACCTAAACCGCAAGAGCTGAGCAAACGTGTCGTTGAGTACCATATCAACGTGCATTTAACGAATGATGCAAAGCAGCTGAACGGTGAGCAAACCGTAACTTGGACTAACCCTGGCAAAAAAACAGTGTCCGAGCTCTATTTCCATCTGTACCCGAACGCGTTTCAATCGGGCAAAACCACGTTTATGAAAGAATCCGGCGGCAAGCTGCGCCAGGACAAAGCAACAACCAATAGCCAAGGCTATATGAACCTGCTTACGTTAGAAACGCTGAACGGTGAGAGCCTTCTGCCACGTCTTCAATATGTACAACCTGACGATGGCAATGCCAATGATTTTACTTTGGCCAAAATCCGCTTGCCGGAGCCTATCGCTCCCGGCACCTCCGTAACGCTGCGAATGAGCTACGAGGTGAAGCTCCCAGAGGTATTCGCAAGAATGGGCTATTCCGGCAACTTCGTGATGGCTGGGCAGTGGTTTCCAAAGCTCGCTGTATATGAGACAGCCGGCATGCGCGGACGTACAGCTGAGGGCTGGAATGTCCATCAGTATCATGGCAATTCTGAGTTCTACAGCGACTTCGGCATATACAGCGTTCGGATTAATGTGCCTGAGAACTACACCGTCGCTGCAACGGGCTTCCAAACAAAGCCTATCGAGATCAAGGAAGCAACAAAGATTTACCAGTTTTATGCTGATGATATTCATGATTTTGCTTGGTCGGCCTCACCAGACTTCGTTTATGAAGAGACTGCTTATTCAGATACCGGCATTCCCGGTGTGCGCATTAAGCTGTATCTTGATCCTGCGCATGCTGACCTTAAGGATCGCTACATGCATGCAGCCAAGTCCGCACTCTCAAGCTACGCCAAGTGGTATGGTGAATATCCTTACAGTACGCTGTCGATCGTCGTTCCGCCCAAAGGAGCGAACGGAGCTGGCGGCATGGAGTATCCAACACTCATAACCGCTTTCGCTGCAGAAAATGATAACCCAGGCTACGATCTTGAACGTACGGTCGTTCATGAGATTGGCCATCAATATTGGTACGGAATGGTCGCCTCTAATGAATTCGAGGAGGCATGGCTGGACGAGGGGTTTACGTCCTATGCCGAGGATAAAGTAATGGAGACGGCATACGGCTTGGAGCCGAATTTGCGCATGGAAGCGAGCTATATGACCAACCCTGCTCCGCTCAAGCAGCAATCTTGGTCATACGCCAGCCACTCGCAATATGCCGAGAATGTATATCTGAGGGCAAAGCTGGTGCTCATTGGTATCGAGAATCAGGTCGGCTCCAGAACGATGCAAAAAATATTGCGAACCTATTTCCAAAAGTATAAGTTCAAGCATCCATCGACAGCAGACTTCCAGCGTGTTGTCGAACAGGTAACAAAAACGAAATGGAATGATTATTTCAGCCAATATGTCTACGGCAACAAAATGGCCGACTTTTCGATCGAATCGATTCATGTACGCCCAGTCACCCAAGATGGTGCTGAGATGTATGAATCTGTTGTACTCATTAAGAAAAACGGCGGCAGCAATGGCGAGATAAAAGTGTTGATGAAGTTTACTGACGGCACCAAAATAACAAAGCTTTGGGATACTCAGGAATCCCATATGCAATATAAACAGCTGCATTCCGCTCCGCTTGAATGGGCAGTCGTTGACCCAAACAACAGCAATGTGCTTGATAATAAGCTCATTAACAACTACATGCAGGCTCAGCTGCCAGAGGATAAACGCACGAGATGGAGCCTCGGCGTTGTCCAACTAATTGAAGGACTGCTCGGGTCGCTGAGCTGGTAAGTAATTGCGTTCAAGGAGCGATAAACGATGAAAATACATTTGAAGCAAGGCTGGCGGTTAGCGGTAAAACATTTTTACATTGTTGTTTTATTATTTCTTTATCAGCTGATCTGGGGGTTCTTCCTTTACCGCTTCATTGATTCGGTCGTAGCTCCGCTGCTGCGGCGATATCCAAGCTCCGCTCCTTCAGAAGCAGCCGTTCAGCTATTCATGACCGAAGCACAATTCCAGCTGTTCAAGACCGATCTCATTAATCCTTACGTCTGGACGCTGGGCGGTCTCCTTGTTGCCCGAATGCTGATCACTCCCTTATTCAATGCCGGTCTATTCTATTCGTTAAATCAGTCCAGATCGAATGGAGGGACACGATTTCTAGAAGGCATTCGCAAAGCTTGGAAGCCTGTAGTTCTGCTTTACTGGATCGAGGTTATTTTATCTGTGGCTCCTGCTTGGTATGTGCTGCCGCGCTCACTGGATGCTCTGCTAGAGAGCGGCTCTATTCCAGAGCTACTGCAAACGGTGCTCCCTGGAGCCCTTCTATGGCTCCTATGGGGCACAGTACTGCATCTACTGTTTCTAGCCATGCAATTCAGCGCTGCATCAGGAGGAAGCATATTCCGTTCCTTATGGCACGCTCTCCAAAATTTCCTCACCTATGCAGCTGTGTCGCTCATCATGTGGGGGATTGGAGCGGCTGCTGGGCTTGTGGTGACAAGTCTCTCCATGCTTTGGGCCGGGCTAATTGCACTTATCCTGCATCAAGGCTATTATCTCATTCAAACACTGATGAAGGTTTGGACGATTGCCGCGCAATATGACTTTTTGGAAACGAAAAGAATGTAGCAAACCAAAAAAGCCTTCAGCGTCCTCTAGATGCTGAAGCAAAAATAAACCTTCATTCCACGCTTTGCTGTGGTGTGGAGGTTTTTTTTACAACTAACCGCAACTAAATGATGGCAGTTCTGTATAAATAACTGAAAGAAAATCAAAAATGGGGGATATTCACAAATGATGCGTAAAAAACTAGTTATTATATCCATGGTATTGCTCTTATCGGGCGGTTCATTGGTTGCAGCAGACAAACTATTTCAGAAGGTAACGCTCCTTTATAATAATAAGCAATCCACTGACGATGCTGTCGTTGTGGATGATAAGGTTTATATTAGTATTCGTTCTTTAAGCGACAGCCTCCAAGCCTTCGTCCAATGGAAGAGCAGTGATAAGAAGCTCATTATTCAAAAGCCCAATGTGCATATGTTTCTAATGAACGAGAAGCGAGCTATGTTCGGACAGGTTGATAAAGGCAGTGTTCAGAAATTTTTAGTGCAAGCGCAAATCGATAATTTGAATATGGCGATTTCAGAGTTCAAAGTGACCATCGTTGATCCTAATGATAAGGAAACGACAATCGACAGCCGCAGCCAGGATGATGATGATTTTAAAGAGTTCGTCGAAAAAGACACCTTTTGGTTCAGCTCCAAGCTCGTTTCCTACGATTTTAAAAATGCTGGAAAATACAAGGTACAGTTTTGGATGCAGCAAAAAAACAACGATCCACAGCTCATTTCTGAAAAAATCGTTACTGCAAAATAAAACTTTTTTTCGATTGCCCAAAGGGGGCTGTTCTCATGAACAGCCTCCTTTGTCTATTTCTGCCGCTCTATCTGGAGCAGCAGCTAGGCTGTCTGAATCTACGCTTATTCACGAGTGATATAGATGAGATTTTTCTAATTTATTAGGAGCAAAATAGTGAAATACCGCCGTTTACGGCACTTTAAGCTAGTCCTTGCGATATAGCGCCTAAAGGACAAATCGGTATATTTTACACAACATCCACATAATTAATGAAATTGACTCCATGTATTTAGTTAGAAAGCACTACTATGGCGTGTTTATATTACAGAAAGAACGGTTTAACGAAGAAAATTGTCAAAAGGTTACATGAGAATTATTAGAAATTGCCACTAAAGGCAGGAGATCATTGAAAATAATCGAATATTTCTCAAAGCAATAAAAAAACTGCCTAATTCCCTATTGGGATACGGGGGAACCACTTTGGGTGAATTGATTCCGACGTTTGAGTTTTTTTCAAACGCCCGAGGAATCATAGGGAGCCTTCAACCGAACCCCACAGCTAACCTCGTCGGCATTGGAAGGAGTTTCACAATTGAAGAAGATTACCGCATTAATCCTGGGTCTCGTTCTCGTGCTCGCTTTTCAAGCGGGAAGCGCTTTCGCTGACTCAAAATTGAACGGAATTGTTAATGATCTTATTGGCACTCCGTACAAAAGCGGCGGAACGTCGTCGAAAGGTTTTGATTGCTCCGGCTTCACGAGCTATGTGTTCGAGAAAATGGGCATTGAGCTTTCACGTACTTCTGGTTCGCAAGCAAAAGAAGGTACAAAGGTCGCTAAGGCTGACCTCATTGCGGGAGATCTTGTGTTCTTCGACACAGTTGGCGGCAATAATAGCGCCGTATCCCATGTTGGCATTTACATTGGAGATGGAAAGTTTGTACATTCATCCTCGAGCAGAGGCGTTGTAACTGACAAACTTAACTCCGAGTACTATGAGGGACGATATGTAACTGCTCGTCGTATCATGGATGCTGATTCATACCAAGCCAACGTTGACGTAAAATAGAGCAACCTAATCCCTCTTCTTGAGGATTGAACGGGTAGACTCATCTAGCAAAGCCGCAGTTTTTTGTCCTCTGACGACAAATGACTTGCGGCTTTGCTGTTTCATTCCAGCTGGAATGCGGCCGTTCACTGTTGCGCTTATGGAAGGAGCTATCACTGATGTATTTGTTTATTCACCGCAAGGATTTGCGTATTGCAGATTTGCGCGCTTTTGATTATTTGAAGAAAAAAGAGAAACAAGGCATTCATTTGCTAATCATAGATCCCGTTATTACAGGAGATGGCCGTTTAACTAGTCATAGCGGTCGAAATTTCATGGCGCAAGCCGCCTCGCTTCTGCACAGCTATTCTAATGCAGGAAAGGAACTGCATGTGCTTTATGGTAATCCTGCTGCGATCACCGAAGCACTGCTGCATGAGCATCCTATTGATGAGGTTATTGTTCATACAGACTATACGCCTTACTCACGGCAGCGAGATGAGCAGCTTGGGCTAATCACACGCAGCCTTGGCCGCCGCTGGATGTCTATTGCCGATTCACCTCTTGCTGATCTAGATGCTTTCCCGGCATTTGCTCGAAAAATGGAGCCATACAAGGTTTTCACACCCTTTTATCGCAAGTGGAGCAGCTTTATGCTGGAGTGCTATAGCCCAATGAGTGAAACGACGATTCATGAGCTTGCTACCTTAAGCGAAATTAATGCCAAGGTTGCGTTGTCCTTCGCTTTGCCCGAATCCGTTTCATGCGCCCTAGGCGGCACAAACGTGCAAGGATCGTCCAAAGGATTATCCAAGCTGGAACGGTTCGTACGAGAACGCCTTGCCTCTTATTCGGAGAGCAGGGACGCTTATGCCGACGATCATACAAGCCAGCTTGCACGTTTCCTTAATACGGGCGCCATCTCCGCCCGCCAAGCCTACGAAATGACCCAAGGGCTTCCGGGGTCTGAATCATGGGTAAGGCAGCTGGCATGGCGTGATTTTTATTTATATCAAGCGATGTATCATGATGATTTTTTTCGTTACGAGCAGCTCGCTGATATGTCCAAGCTCTCAGATGCTCATCTAGAAGCATGGGCTGCAGCTGCCACCGGCATTCCAATCATTGATGCGGCCATGACGCAGCTCAATCGTACAGGTGAGCTGCCCAACCGCTTGCGAATGGTAACAGCTATGTTTTTAACTAAAAATCTGCTATGTCCCTTCACGCTTGGCGAACAATATTTCCGCCTTCACTTAAGCGATTATGACAACACGCTTAATCGCGGCGGTTGGCTGTGGTGCTCTTCACTCGGGTATGACGCAGCGCCTTACTTCCGCATCATGAATCCCGCAACTCAGTCACAGACGCATGATCCTAGCGGCAGCTATATTAGGCGCTGGCTGCCTCATTTGAATCATTTGACAGACAAAGAGATTCATCAGCCGCAAAGCGGTGCCATCGTCGACTTGAAAGCATCACGCGCGCGCGCCATAGAGGTATACAAAACCATTCTTAAATAGCTGAAAACATTTAGAATAACACGTTTAATAATAAATAAACCTCCACACCCGCTTTGAAACAGCGAATGTGGAGGTTTTTTATAATTTGTAGTTCATTTAAGCCTTGGATCGTACGCTGTGAACTTGTTTTCTTCCGAGCAGGAGCATCGCCGCTAGCAGAAGCAGCATCAGTATAACTAAGCTGCTTATATACCATAACGTAGATTGCACGTTGTACTGATCCATTATCCAGCCAGTCAAACGCGGAAAAATCGCTCCTCCAAGCCCGCCGAATGCTACAAGCAAACTCGTTGTCCTCTCCGTCATACCTGGAATGAGCTCATTGGCATAAACAAGAGCGATACCGAATATACCCGAGAAGAACAATCCGCTAAGTGCGACAAAGGCAAGCATCCAGCTAAGCTGACCCATAACAGCCATTAAAACAAAAACGACCGAGGCGCCTGCTGTAGCAATAAGCAAATAACGCGAATAACCCATTCGATCAGCCAGCAGCCCCGCAAATAGACGCCCAAGCACCATTGTTCCCCAGAACAAGCTGAGCACCGCTGCCGCACTGGATTCTCCTACGCCTGAACGAACGATGAGAATAGAAGGCAGATAGTTGGAGAAGCTCATTTCCATTCCTACATAAAGCATAAAAAATAAAGCCGATAACAAGAGAAATGGAAGTGCTTTGCGCGGATAGCCAAAAAAGACAGATCCGCGAGTGGATTGCAATCCTTCCAACTCATTCGAAAGGCCTTCCTTCACTTCCGGTGTTCGAGCAACTATACCAAGCTCATCATCCAGCTCTCCAAAGGACATCGTCAGCCAGAGAACAAAGGTGATGCCTGACATCGCTGCCAGAATCGGAAAGGAAACCTGCCATATGCTATGCTGAATCAGATAAGCCGCTGCAATTGGAATCAACAATGCGCCAACGCCAAAAAAGGTTTCCAATCGGCTCATTGCCGATGCCTTGCCGTTTTTTGCCATATCAATAATCATTGCGCCGACGACCGCTTCCGTCATCCCAAAGCCAAGACCCGCAAGCGGAGCAATCGCGAGCATCCAGCCCCATGGCAGCAGCAAACTGTATGCCGCCTCACTGAGCGTCAGTACGCCCATCGCAATCAGTACTGCGCCTCTTTTTCCAACTCTCGAAGTAATAGATGGCGCTAACAGAACACCCACCAGGAACCCGAGGAATTGATTCATAATCCATTGCCCGCCATCTTTATAGGTTAAACCATAATGAGCAATGAGCTGTTCCAAGATAGATCCGCCCACAACATGGGCAACGCCGATGACTAAATATGACAAGCAGCCTAGCCAGATCAACTTCTTCATTTTGATGCTTCTCCTTATTTACGCGCGATCAACGCACGCCTATCTGTTATAATAAACCTATTTCATTCGACATTCGCTCTATTCAGCTACTTTTTTTCAAGCGGAGGTAAAAAAAAATGACAAGCCATCAAAGCTCTATTCATTATAATCGAGATGAAGGCGATATGACCATATGCCCGCTCGAAACCGTCCATGCACAGCAACTATGCGGCTGGCGCTACGAGGCTCCATTTGATGTTTATAACTGGCCGGATTGGGAGCAAATGAAAAAAGACGAAATCGAATTTGGCGATTCCGTCCTTCGTGCTGCCCAATATATGGCTGTCCTAGACGCTCAGTCTGCGCTCATTGGGTTCGCGCAGTTTTTTCCTTTAACAGGCGTAACGCGGCTCGGTCTCGGATTGCGGCCTGATCTTTGCGGTAAAGGCCTCGGCCTTGCCTTCACACGTCTCATTGTCGCAGAGGCAATAAGGCGCACCCCTCAAAACGAAATTGATTTGGAGGTGCTTACTTGGAATATTCGTGCGATGCGCGTTTATGAACAAGCCGGTTTCCATATAACAGACACCTATGCACGGTCTACTCCCACTGGCTTTGCCGAATGCCATTGTATGGTTTATGAGCCAGCAGCCGCACGTTAACGACGCTGGGCTCCGCGCTCAGAATCCCTCAAATCCATAAGTAAAATAAGACCAGGCGCTGCTAGAACAGATACGGTTCTAATCCATGCGTGAGAATCGAGATCAGTATAGGCGCGCGAAACGATTGCACGTCGATGCTCATTGAGCTGGACGAGATTAGGAACAAAATAGGGACGCCAACACCAGTTGGCACCGCGGTATTGCTCCTCTCGCCTCCAAGCCTTGTCCGCATCGCGATAATAGTTGGATGAGAGCTGAATACCGCTCTCATTGCACAAATAAACCCGAATGCAATGGTCGTAAAGCTCGGGAAGCAGCCCCTCTATCCAATCATCCTCATGATCCAGGTAACGCGTCTCCTGAACAAGCGCAACCCACTGCTCTGCCAGCTTCTCCGATTGCCGCTGCCAATAGCGTTCAGTTCCAACGAAATGCAGCAGATGCTGATCAAGCTCCGCTTCAATTAGAGATGCAAAACAAGCAGGCTCACGAAACTCCGGCTCTGCCCTTGCAAACATATAGCCTTGGACGTAACGGGCGCCTGCCTGAATTGCGCGAGCTAAGTCCTCCCTTGTCTCCACTCCCTCGACGAGGAGCGAAGCTCCAATTTGCTCTGCTAAATCAGAGAAGGATCGCAGCACGCCGAAATAACCGTCATGAGTCGCGCTTTTCTTAATCATATGAATATCGATTTTGAGCAGGTTAGGCTGAATGTGAGCAATCCGATCCGTATTGCTAAAACCACTGCCTACATCATCGATTGCAATGAAACAACCCCTTGCCCGGTATATGTCGACAACAGAACGAAGCCTATCCATGGAACCTTGGAAGCTTTCCTCCGTTATCTCGATGACAATTCGTTTCGGGTCTATTCCGTACTTATCAAGCAGCGACAACGTGTAGAGCTCGCCAATCTCCTCATACCGATAAATCCAAGACGGCTTCAAATTAATGAATAACATCGGCTGCTGTTCTTCCATTGAAGCCAGCTTCGAGAATGCTTGCTCCCGCAGTACCCGGTCCACAATAATGTGGTCCTCTTCTGGAATTTGCTCATTGCAGAAGAAAGGTCCAAGACTCCTCACGGAATCACCCTTTACAGCTCGAGCAAGCACCTCGTAACCCATAATGCGTCTTGTATCCATCGCTATAATGGGCTGATAAAATGCAGCTAATGTTTCACCATCCAATTCAAGCGCTTTCGGCAACAGCAACGATGATGAGCACTCATTCATGTCGTTCTCCTCTATGTTAGATCAATGTCAAATTATATGTCATGTTGTATTGAATAACATTGTAATAGAGTCGACATAAAATGTAAAGATCCGACAGGAGCACTACTTATATGAAGTTTTATGTCGAATGCTTATATCAATCTAATGATTTGGGTCACCTTATCGTCTTGTGAAACCTCTATGATGTGATGTTTGCTATTATACGTAATGACACCGCTGCCTACCTCAATGACCGGATTCTCTCCTAGCCCAAAGAAAACATCATCCGCCAAAGCCTCCATCACTTCATGCCGATCGCTTACAGGCAGCTGAGCCCATTCATCAGGCTCCATTTCAAAAAAAGTATAGCTATTCTCAATTTCAGCCACAGCTGCTGTAAAATCCTTCAATATATCTGAATATTCTCTTGCATGTCTTACGCCCATTTGCGTATACCACCTTTGCTATCGTCATTTTTTGTACATATCTCTCTACTATTCTACCGCATTTTATCATTTTTTAACGCATTCGCCTTAAATCATTCCATATACTCTAACTTCAGAATACCCATTTGTCGATAATATAAGAAGTAGAGAAATGTCGAAAATGTATTGGACGGGGTGTATGATGAAAAATTCAACAATTATTGGTTTGGTGCTAGGATTAGTCGCTGTACTTGGAGGCATGGTTTTAAAGGGAGCACACCTGTCCTCTCTTGCAAATCCAGCTGCTTTTATGATTATTATTTTGGGAACTATAGCCTCCGTCATGATCGCCTTCCCGATGTCCGAGCTATCCAAAGTCGGTAAACTATTCAAAATGGTGTTCACTGAGCAAAAGCTGCCTATGCGTGATGAGCTGATTCAGCGCTTCATGGAATGGGCTTCCATTACACGTCGCGAGGGTTTGCTCGCTCTTGAAGCAAAAGTTGACGAGATTGAAGATACATTTCTTCGTAACGGCATGCGTATGATTATTGACGGAAATGACCAAGATTTTGTACGCGATGTTTTACTTGAGGATATTGCCGCAACAGAAGACCGCCACAAAGCGGGGGCACTTATTTTTACGCAAGCAGGTACATATGCCCCTACACTTGGGGTACTCGGAGCAGTTGTCGGCCTCGTTGCCGCACTTGCTGATATGAGCGATATGGGAAAACTAGCACATGCCATCGCAGGAGCTTTTATCGCAACACTTCTTGGTATCTTTACAGGTTATGTATTATGGCATCCTATTGCTAATAAACTGAAGCGCATGTCTAAGAAAGAAATTCAAATCCGTCTTATGATGGTGGAAGGCCTTCTTTCTATTCAATCCGGCGTATCAACGATCGCTATTAATCAGAAGCTATCTGTTTTCCTTACACCTACAGAAAGATTGAAGATGAGGGAAAAGGAGGAAGGCGCCGTTGAGCAGAAAGCATAGACATGAAGAACACGAGGAGCATGTGGATGAATCATGGCTCATTCCTTACGCCGATTTGCTCACCCTGCTGCTAGCACTCTTTATCGTGTTGTACTCCATGAACTCCGTCGACGTAAAGAAGTTTGAAGAAATGTCGAAAGCATTTAGTTTAGCACTCAGCACTGGCAGCGGTATTCTAACCGAAACGTCCGCTGTGAAAAGCGGCGAGGATGACGGGAAGAAGCAAAAAGAAGAAGGCGGCAAGCTTCCCGACAAGGATGTCAACAAAAATCAATCTGCTGAAGAGAAAGCTCGCGAGGAACTTATTAAGCAGGAGCAGAAGGATCTCGAGGATCTAAAGAAAAAAGTAGATGCCTATATTCAGAAGAACGGCCTGACATCTGATCTTGAGACGAAGCTAAATCTCTCACAGCTGATGATTACGATTAGCGACAACGCATTATTTGCACCGGCACAAGCAACCGTTAAGCCTGAATCGAAGGAGCTTGCCGTTGCGATCAGCAAAATGCTGCAGCAGTATCCTGATTACGAGGTCATCGTTTCCGGTCATACCGATACAACGCCGATCTCGACTTACCAATTTAAATCAAACTGGGATTTGAGCTCTATGAGGGCGATTCGTTTCTTGGACGTCTTGCTCGAAAATAAACAACTGAAACCTGAGCGCTTTAGCGCTATCGGTTACGGAGAGTATCGCCCTGTTGCCGACAACGAGACGGTTGCAGGCAAATCCAAAAACCGTCGTGTAGAGGTTTCGATCATTCATACGTACGCCGATGTCACAAATGCCCAGCAATTAAATGTGAAAAAACCATAATAAAAAAACCTGAATCAACTCGCCCTAAGCGTGTGATTCAGGTTTTTTTGTCGTTATACGAATGAATGTTTCCTGCTTAGACCGGCTCATAGCTTAATGTTTCGAACAAAGTCGCCTTCTCGGCTTCGCTCAAATCACGCCATTTGCCAACATGAAGACCGCCGAGCTGGATGTTCATAATACGCTGCCGCTGCAGTCTCCGAACATGATAACCGAATGCTTCGCACATTCTACGAATTTGACGATTGCGGCCTTCCGTTAAAATAATGCGGAATACGCGGTCCGTCACTCTTGTTACAACACATGGCAGTGTCATGCTGCCTAGAATATGAACTCCGCTTGCCATTCCTTTTAAGAACGCTTCTGTCATCGGTTTATCTACTGTGACCAAATATTCTTTCTCATGCTTGCCTTCTGAGCGTAGAATCGGATTGACGACATCACCGTCATTCGTGAGAAGAATTAATCCCTCCGAATCCTTGTCCAGCCTCCCGATCGGGAAGATACGCTCCTCATGACCAACAAAATCAACAATATTGCCTTTAATATGAAGCTCGGTTGTACAGGTAATGCCTACCGGCTTATTAAGCGCAATATAAACATGATTTTTTTGCTCGCCAATTTTGCGGCCATCAACACGTACATCGTCACCTATTTCAGCTTGGCTGCCGAGCTGTGCCTTTTCTCCATTGATCGTAACACGTCCGCTGTCTACGAGCTTATCCGCCTCACGTCTGGAGCAATAACCTGTTTCACTAATAAACTTATTGATTCTCAAAGCTGCTTCACCCCGTTGTATGTAATGCCAAGTCGGCAATTTTGTCCGATGAATAATATTGAATCATCGATGACTTGCTTGCTGCCTTCATTTGTCCAGCTTGTCCCGCCGCTCTTCTCATTGCCAAAGCTACATCCTCGCCCTTAATCGGCCGATACTTGCGCAGCGGACCAACCATCGCAAATTGCAGCCCTTTCGAAACGACAGCTCCAAACGCTTCACCAGGTCGAGCCTGCGGTCTTTCGCCTAGCAGAAGCGAAGGTTGGAACACTTGAACTAGCGGAATGCTCAGCTTAGCAATCGCATCCTGCAGTTCCCCTTTCACTCTGCTGTAAAATATTTTCGAGCTGGAGGAAGCCCCCATAGCCGTCACGATAGAAAATAAAGAAGCATTCGTTCGTTCTGCAAACCTGGCAAGCGTGAGCGGATATTCGTAATCTACTTTGCGGAAGGCTTCTTGCGTCTTCGCCACCCTGATCGTCGTGCCAAGCGTACAAAATACGACGTCTGCATGTACCTGCTCCAGCGTTTGATCCAAATCCTCAAAGGAGATAACGATCATATTCAGTTTGGAGAGCTCATTTGCGCTGCCCAAAGTTTTCGTCTCTAGCGGCCGCCTTACAATAACGGTTACCATCGTCACCAGCGGATCACGAAGCAGCTGACGCAGCAAAGCTGCTCCGATCAAACCAGTGGCTCCTACGAGTAAGGCGCTGTAGCCTGAAGCATCATGAAGCACGTTCTCTTTTTGCCATGAACCATCTACAGAAGATTCCTGCTTCAACGAGAATCCCTCCTCTTACATTTCCGTTAGAAGCCCGATCTGTGCTTATGCTTCCAGTATACCGCTCTCCCGTGTTTCTTTCAAAGCTGGCAGCAGCAAATGTATCGTTGTTCCGACATTAACCTGGCTTTTAATATCCATCGTTCCGCGGTGGCTGTTAATAATACGCTGACTAACCATAATGCCGAGCCCTGTGCCCGTTTCCTTCGCTGTAAAAAAGGGATCTCCAATTTTCGGTATCATATCGTCCGGGATGCCCATTCCTTCATCCGTTATCGTGATCGAAATGTATTCCCGTTTATGGTTAATATGAATATGGATTCGTCCACCATTTGGCATCGCTTCAATCGCATTTTTCAGCAAATTAATAAAAACTTGCTTCAATTGATTTTCTTCACATGAAATTAAGCAAGAATCATCGGTTAGAGTAACACAAAACTCGATATTATGAAGAAGTGCCTCACTGTTCATTAACGCAATAACATCTTGCAGTACATCCCGTATGTCCTTGGTAACAAACCTCGTCGCTTGCGGCTTCGCTAGAATGAGAAACTCGCCAACAATGAGATTGATCCGGTCAAGCTCCGATAACATAAGCGTTACGTGGGAAAGCGCCAGCTTCTTACTCTCCTGCTGGAGCTGCAGGAAACCGCGCAGCGTCGTCAGCGGGTTGCGAATTTCATGGGCTACGCCTGCTGCTAGCTGCCCTACTGTCGTCAGCTTCTCCGACCTTCGCAGCAGCTCTTCCATTTTGTTACGGCTCCTCATGTCTCTTGAAATGCTGGCAAAGGCACGAATCGTTCCGTCCGAATCACGAATTGGCGATATGGTTACACTTACAGGTATCAGCTCTCCAAGCTTCGTCATTCGTATCGTTTCCTGAGCTGGCAGTACTTTGCCCGACAAGATCTGGTTTAACATATCCCTCATCTCTGCATGATGAGAGTCGGGAAGAATAGGATTAATGAGACCAATTGCTTCTTCTTCCTCATAACCAAAGAGCAGCTCGAAAGCACGGTTTACTTGAATAACCTTACCATCCAAATCAATAAGATGAATCGCATCGCTCGTGTGGTTAATAAATGACTCCAAATGCTCCTTCATCCGGCGGTTTTCCTCAAACGCTCTGCGCAGCTTGTTCATATATATACTTAGATTTTGCGACATCGCATTGACCTTAAGAGCCAGCAAGCCGAATTCATCCTTGCGTTTAATTCGAATCGGCTGTTGAAACCTTGCAGATGAAACCTCGTTAACCTTCCATAATATATCTTTTAAAGGTCTAATCATTACTCCTACCAGCCAATAGCTAATAAAGAGGACGAGCACCATCGATATGCCCGTATAAATAAATGAATCATTTCGCTTCTGCGCGATAAGATCATTAATTCCCTTACTGTCATAAACGACACTTATAATGTAGTTGCCCATCTGCTTCGTATAATAATAACTTCTAAAATAGCATTTTCCGTTGATCTCCATCTTTCGAAGCTCAAAACCTGTTTTCTTCACATCGGTTATAATAGATTGATCGCTATTCGAATCCAAATACGTGTAAGTACCGTAACGAACAGCCAACGTATCTTGCTCAAATACTGTAATTTCATTTATATTTGGATTTAATGTTTTTACGATATCAAAGATATGCCCAGGGCCTGAGCGATCCTTCTCCGGAAAGATATAGCCTGAACCTGACTTCTTCTCGTAAGAGGAAAATGTGTTCGCCACATGCATGGAAGTATCGTGCATCGCTCGTTTTGCTTGCTCACGCATGCTTTGAATCATCGAATACTCGCTAAGCATGTGCTGGAATATAAAAAACGTCAAAACGATAAGCGTGATCAAGACTGAAAATTTCATCTTTATTGACAATGAATGACACATCCTTTTACACAAAAACGTTTTTATTAACAACTTATACACAATATCCACAATTACTGTGCACAGCTCTGAATAAATTGTGAGTATTTATGTGTATATCATGATAGTTATCCACAATGTTATCCACGACATGTTAACAACGGAATATTTGTTCGTTGTATAATGAATAAATAGTAAAGGAGTTATTGTATATGACAAGAGAGCAAGAAGATCAGAAATGGATGCTGGAAGCTATTGAAGAAGCCAAAAAAGCCGAGCAAATTGGAGAGGTTCCTATCGGGGCTGTTATCGTCAGAAACAATGAAATCATCGGAAGAGGCTACAATTTGCGTGAGACGAGGTTTGATCCAACCGCTCATGCCGAAATGGTAGCTATTCGTGACGCCTGCGATCGCATCGGCGCATGGAGATTATTAGATTGTACATTGTATGTCACGTTGGAGCCTTGTCCAATGTGCGCCGGCGCCATTGTTCAATCTCGGGTTAAACGTGTCGTTTATGGAACAACCGACCCGAAGGCTGGATGTGCTGGGACACTCATGAATTTACTGCAAGAGCCCCGTTTCAACCATGAAACGGAGCTCACTAGTGGTATTTTACAGCCTGAATGCTCAAACCTGTTGACTCAATTTTTCCGACGGCTTCGAGAGAGATAATATTCTCTACATATCGTCGCGGCGTATCGTAATATGTGTTAGCTCGTTTCTTTGTATATGCTGTAACGCAACAATTAGTTGATCGGCCTCTTCGCTAATCGCTAGAACATCCGGATCTGTCAGACTGCCGCGCGCTTCGGCTATTTCATGAAGCTTTAGCCGCAACGACTGCAATTGTTTAAGCAAGTGTTTTTTGTCCATAGCTCGCTTCGGGGCACGCTCCTTATCTAGCACTCGTGTGGTAATGCTTCTATTATACTCGTAGAGCAATAAGGAGTTTGTAAAAACTTGTCGACGAACGTAGACAATTTTCGGGCATTATTCGACAAAATGAAGTTATTTTATCCAATTTCTAGTTCTTTTTAACTAGTAAAATCGATCAATATATGGAAAAAGTTACTTGCGTTAAATATAGAATAGTAAAATATACATATATATGAATAATTGAAAAATGTTAATAAAATCACAAATATGCTAATAACGCTCATCAAGTGCTTTAATGTTAAAAAATCCGATAAATGGTTTCAGCGATTTACGGGTAATGGTGTCGAATGCCAGAAAAAACGGCTGTTAAAGAAGCTGTTTTAAGCGGCAGCATGCGCCTCGGATTTGGTCCAAATCCTCCACATCTTTGTAGCTATTATGAGGATAAATCCATTTGTATTATAAGAAAGTATGAAGTAAAATTATTTAAAACATTAGTCGTAATACAGGGAAATGAACATAAATTAGGATGTCGGGATGTGCCTTTGTGAATAATAAAGCAGTAATTTTGGGTTGTAATTATTATATAGGTTTAAGCACCATTCGTTGCCTAGGCATTAACGGTGTACATACGGTTGCCGTAGATTATTCGACTAAAGATACCTATGGCGCCGATTCAAAATATACGTCTGAGAGACTAATCTCTCCTCATTATAAAGAAGACACGGCAGCGTTCATTCGTTTCTTGAAGGAATATGCCCGCAAGCAAAGCGCTCCTCCTGTCCTTATTCCATGCCACGATTCTTATCTTGAGGTTATCGATGAGCATTTGGAAGAGCTTAGAGAACACTATCTCATACCACAAGACATTCCGGGCATATACTCGGATATGATGAATAAAGAAGTGCTGCAGCGCCTTTCTCTAGAAAATGGCGTAGCTGTTCCCGAAACGGTCCGTGTAGACGAAGATCGTTTTTTTGAGAAGATCGACGAAATCATTAAATATCCTTGTATCGTCAAACCAACAGATTCTCCATCCTTCGTTGCCAAGTTTAGACGCAAGCTCTTTAAGGTACATAGCCGCGCTGAGCTCGAACAAGCGCTGGCCAAAGCGAAGGAAGCGAGCTTGGAAGTCATCGTACAGCGTATCATCCCAGGTTTCGACGATCATATGTATACGTTCGACGCGTATTTAAACCAAGATTCAAAGGTCACTCACTGGGTCACTTGTCAAAAATTCCGCCAATATCCGATTAACTTCGGCGCATCCGTGTATACAGGACAGAGATACGTACAAGAGCTGTTCGATATCGGAGCTCCTTTTCTAGAGAAGATGAAATGGAAAGGCTTCGCGGAGATTGAATTCAAAAAAGACGCCGAAACTGGCCGTTTTTATTTAATCGAAGTCAATTGCCGGATTACCAACCTGAACAACCTGCTGTACCGAGTTGGGGTAAATATTCCATGGATTACTTACCAAGAGTTAACTGGCGGCAACCTTGTGCCTCCCAAAGCCGTCAAAGAGAATACGAACCGTGTTTTCTGGTACGGATATGAGGACATGCTTGCTGTTCGCGATTACATCAAGACGGGTCAATTGACTTGGAAGCAAGTATTCGTATCCTTGTTTAAACCGAAAGCTTATGCGATCTGGGATTGGAAGGACCCGAAACCAGCCTTTTCCTATGCGGCTATCATCGGTGGCAAGCTTACGAAAAAGCTTCTAAGAAGATAGCCTGCGAAAATAGTAATAGGTAATAGAATGGAGCTGATCGTATGTTATTGACCTCCTTACTGAAAGATCTGGATTACACGCTCGTGAAAGGCGATTTGCATATTGAAGTAAGCTCCATTGCCTTTGATTCGAGGGAAGCTTCAGCCAATGGCGTATTTGTCGCTATAACGGGCTTTTCGGTTGATGGACACCATTTCATCGAAAAAGCAATCGCACTTGGTGCGACCGTCGTTATTGTGGAGAAGGATGTTCATGTGCCAGCAGGAATAACGGTACTGCAAGTTAACGACACGCGTGAGGCGCTCGCCCTGGTATCTGCAAACTTCTATCATCGCCCGACTGAGCAAATGAATCTTCTCGGCATCACTGGAACAAACGGGAAGACATCGACCACATATTTTCTAAAATCTATATTCGAGCAAACGGGGACAGCCCTCGGAATTATCGGCACGATCGGCACAGTTATCGGCGACAAGCTGATTCAAAACAAAAATACGACGCCGGAATCGCTGTATTTGCAACGAATCTTCGCCGATATGATTGAATCACATATGAAGCATTGCGTCATGGAGGTTTCTTCGCATGCGCTCAATTTGAAACGCGTTGCTCATTCCAGCTTCAAAACTGGCATTTTCACAAATCTAACGCCGGATCATTTGGAGCTTCACCATACGATGGAGGAATATTTCGAAGCGAAGGCTTTGCTGTTCGACATGACGACGGACTTTAACATTATTAATGCAGATGATAAATTTGGCCGTATCCTCATTGACCGATTGCAGCATAAAGGCCCAAAGCTGGTTACTTATGGCATTGAGCAGGAAGCTGACATTTACGCGACGGATATTACTTATTATGCCGACTATACGACTTATAATGTAAATACGCCAAAGGGCAGCATCGCAATTAAAGTAAACCTGCCTGGGACGATCTACGTATATAATAGTCTAGCCGCTATTGCAACGGCTTATTGCAATCAATTTACGCTACAGCAAATCGCAGACGGCATTTTGGCTGTTGAGGGCATTAAAGGCCGGCTGGAAGTTGTCTATCAAGATGAGGATACGAAGATCATCGTCGATTTTGCTCATACCGAGGACAGCCTAGAGAAGGCATTAAAAACAATCCGGCCTTTTACCAAAGGCAAAATCATTCTCGTGTTCGGCGTTTACGCATCTGATGGGGAATCAGGCACAGAGAAACGTAGAGCGATGGCTAAGGTAGCCGCTACATTTGCTGATTTTTCCGTAATCACCTCTGATAATCCCAAGGAGCAGGATAATAACCTGATTATTAGGGAAATTATTGAAGGAGTCGAAGCTTATAACGGAGCTTATGAGGCCGTTATCGACAGGAGAGACGCTATTGCTTTTGCCATTGATATCAGCAGAAAAGACGATGTCATTCTCATTGCCGGCAAAGGTCATGAAACGTCGCAAATTATTGGGAAAACGGAAATCCCATTTAATGAATCGGAAATCGTCAGGGAAATCAAATTAAAAACGATGTGACTGCGCTTAAAACAATAAAGTTAATGAAAGGTATTCCACATGTGCGGTTTTGTAGGTTTTGCAGATAGTCGTCCCGACGTTGATCAAGTAGCCATTATTAAAGACATGATGGATATGATCGTTCATAGAGGTCCCGATAGTGGCGGTATCTATTCAGATGAGGAAGTAACTTTAGGGTTTAGACGCCTCAAAATTATAGATATGTCTGAAGAAGCCAGCCAACCGATTTACAACGAGGATAAAAGCTGTGTTCTTGTATTTAATGGAGAAATCTACAATTATCAAGAGCTGCGTGAAGAGTTGATTCAGTGCGGGCATACCTTTGTTAGCCATACGGACAGCGAGGTTATCATTCATGCTTATGAAGAGTATGGAACCTCGCTGCTTCAGAAGTTACGAGGCATGTTTGCTTTTGCGATATGGGATACGAATACGGAAACGATGTTTCTCGCCAGGGATTTCTTTGGCATAAAGCCGTTGTATTATACACAAAACACAACGGATAATTCCTTCTTATTCAGCTCTGAAATCAAAGCTTTCTTAAAGCAGCCTGCCTTCCGCAAAGAGCTGAACAAGGATGCGCTCAAGCCTTACCTGACCTTTCAATACTCCGTGCTTGATGAAACGTTTTTTAAAGGCGTGTACAAGCTGAAGCCTGGTCACTATATGCTTTACAAACAAGGCAAGCTGGAAGTGAAGCCTTATTGGGACGTTAACTTTGCAGAAGAACCGAACAGCCTGTCCCATTACGTCAACCAAATTAAAAGCACAGTAAAAGAAACAGTCGCCTATCACCAAATTAGCGATGTGCCGGTCGGGTCTTTTTTGTCCGGAGGCATTGATTCCAGTTATATTACCGCATTGCTAAAACCAAACAAAACATTTTCCGTCGGCTTTGAGGATTATGAAGGCAACTTTAATGAGACGAACCTCGCAGAGGATTTGTCAGAAATTTTAAACATCGAAAACTATAAACGACTGGTTTCAGCGGATGAGTGCTTCAAGATGCTGCCAACGATTCAGTACCATATGGATGAACCGCAGTCCAACCCTTCCTCCGTGCCCCTCTATTTCCTAGCAGAGCTTGCGAGCAAGCATGTGACCGTGGTGCTCTCTGGAGAAGGCGCAGACGAAATTTTCGGCGGTTATGATTGGTACGATACGACACCAGCGATGAAAAAATACAAGAAGCTTCCGTTTGCAATCAGGCGGCCGTTATCATTATTAAGCGGCAAGCTGTCCAAAAACAGAATCACCTCCTTTGTCGTAAAAGGCGGACAGCGGGTTGAGGAACGTTTTATCGGTCAAGCGCATGTGTTTGAAGAAGCTGATGCCTTAGCCGTATTGAAGGACGAATATAAGCAAGGACCATCCGTACAAAGCATTACGAAGACTGTATATGATCAAGTGCGGGGCAAAGATGATATAACCAAAATGCAATATCTCGATCTGAAGCTTTGGCTTCCGGGAGATATTCTTCTTAAGGCAGACAAAATGAGCCTCGCCCATTCTATTGAGCTGAGAGTTCCATTTTTAGACAAAATGGTTATGGACCTGGCTTCCAAGCTGCCGACTGATCTTCGTGTACATCCAAGCAATACGAAGTATGCACTGCGTACAGCTGCGAAGGAAGTACTTCCCGATGAATGGGCGAATCGACCAAAGGTTGGTTTTCCTGTACCTATTAGGCACTGGCTAAGACAGGAGAAATATTATAAGCTCGTTAAGGACATGTTTCTCTCGGACCGAGCGAAGCTGTTCTTTCATACCGATGAGCTGATGAAATATCTGGATTCGCATTATTCAGGCAAGCAGAACTACGCTAGATACATTTGGACAGTGTATGTGTTCCTTATATGGCATAAGACGTTCTTCGAGCAAGCGTAACAGGCATAGGGCAGCCACCGGCTGCCTGCTCGTTACACACTGTCGCATAACTATTACGGCTATAAAGTAAAGGAGCCACCAACATGAAAAGAATGATCAAGCTCCTGGTGTTATTGGGTATTATATTTTTTATTTATACATTGTTTACGAAAGAAGATGCAAAACCTGTATTCAATGAGAAAGTCGATTCTACACCAACGACTGCCCCTACTCCAGAAATAGAGCAAGGAACAATTACAATAATAAGCAAAGACGAAGCAACGCAGCAGCCAATTAAAGATGCTGTATTTACAATAACCGCTGCTAATAGCGGATCGGTTATCGGCACCATGACAACAGACGAAATGGGTAAAGCAACATCTATTCTGCTCGATTACGGTACCAGCTATAAGATAAAACAACAGAAGGTCGGCAGGCCTTATCAGCTGTCGGAGGAAGAGCATCAAATAGCGGTTAACGGCCCTGCACAAGAGCTGACAACCACCAACAAAACGTTTGAATATGTGAAGGATTATGAGCGGGCAGCTGATGGCTCCGTTAACATTAAGAAGGTTTATATCGATGTCGATACCATTATGCAGAAGCCTGAGCTGCCTAACGGCTGTGAAATTACTTCATTAACCGCGGTACTCAATTATTACGGATATGACGTTACCAAAACAGAAATGTCGGATAATTATTTGCCGAAGCAAGCTTTTATCACCAAAAACAATAAATTGTATGGGCCTGATCCCTATAAATCATACGCTGGCGAACCTAGGTCGTTAAAAGGCGGATTTTTCAGCTTTGCACCTCCTATCGTGGAGGCGGCTAACTTGTATTTTGATGTCGCAGGGCGCAGCAACAGTACTTCAGATATTAGCGGCAGCACGCGAGAGGAAATCATCGAGCAGCTTAATAAAGGGATTCCTGTCGTAACTTGGATTACGCTTGATCTCACGCCGCCAAAAATGAATTACGCTTGGTATTTCAGTGATACTGGTGAATATTATTCAGCTCCTATTAATTTGCACGTTGTTGTCCTAAATGGATATGAAGATGGTAAAGTACATGTAATGAATCCGTTAAAAGGACAAGTTACTTACGATGCAGACACTTTTTTTAACAGCTATGACGCAATGGGAAGCCATGCTATGATCGTTGAATAACTAAATCATTTCAATTAAACACTTCATTAAAAGTAGGTTGAGGCAATGGAAGCTAAAAGCTTAGGCATCATAGGCGGGATGGGCCCAAAAGCAACATCCGTATTTTTCGATATGATTATCGAGCAAACGGCAGCAGACCGTGATCAAGAGCATATTGATATCGTCATTCTCAATCATGCCACTTTGCCAGATCGAACAGGTGTCATATTAGAAAACAAAGGCGAGTTGTTTCTCAAAGCGGTTGCTAAAGATTTCAAAATCCTTGAGGCAGCAGGCGTATCTAATATTGCGATTCCTTGCAATACGTCGCATTATTTCTATAATGATATGCAGCAAATGACAAGCATAAATATAATCAACATGGTGGATGAGACGCTGAAAAAGATCCATGACACCTTTGGAGAACACTGCAAGATTGGTATTCTAGCTACAAATGGAACGGTTAGCAGCGGCGTGTATCGTCATGGCTGCAATCAGTATAATATGCACCTTCACGAGCCTGAAGAAGCCATTCAGGAGCATGTGATGGACATTATCTACAACAAGGTCAAACGTAATTTGCCTGTTGAGCCTTCTGAGTTTGAAGGCATCATTAACCACTTGCTCGTGCAGGATGAGTGCCAGTGTGTGATCATCGCATGCACGGAATTATCCTGCATACCGATCCAAAAAGACGTCGCAGCCTTTTGTGTAGATGCAATGACGGTGCTTGTACAAAGATCTATTGAGCTGTCGGGCAAACAAACCATCGCGAAATAAGAGCATTACAAAAAATCCGGAGATCATTCTCCGGATTTTTTTTGTGCTTTGGGCTTGTACTATTTTAGATTAAAGAAGATTGAGTTCTACATTAATGTTGCCTCTAGTTGCTCTAGAATACGGACATACCTGATGAGCGGCTTCGACCAATTCCTTCGCTACGTCTGCTTCAACGCCCTCAAGCGCAATATCCAGCTTCACAGCCAGCTCATATCCGCCATCTGCATCCTTACCAAGCGTAACATGAGCGGTTACTTCGGTTTTCTCCACTTTAATTTTCTTCATCCGGCACACAACGTTAAGAGCACTCTCGAAGCAAGCTGCGTAACCTCCTGCAAACAATTGCTCTGGGTTCGTTGCACCACCGACTCCTCCAAGCTCTTTAGGGGCTCTCACATCTACATTCAAAATATTATCGCTTGAAACAAGCTTGCCATCTCTTCCACCTGTTGCCGTTACCGTAGCTGTATATAAGTTTTGCATCATTAATTCCTCCGTTTAGGTTTTTATTTTAGTTTAAACGTTACTTTGCAAGCTTTAGACCTTGAAGCTCCTCATGAAAAAGCACCTTATCGACAATGGCCTTGTATTTAACCTCCGTTACTTGAAATAACATCTTGTTTTCTTATTGCCAAAGAGAGCCTTCTCTATTCTCCTTATGCAATTTGGTGCAGTGAAGATTTTGTGTTTTATACAATTTAATTTTATAAAATATAATATACACTCGCTCATAGGCGATGTCAATAGTGCGAAGAGAAATATGCTGAACTAACAAAAAAAGATTTCCTCCCAAACTGACGGGAAGAAATCTTGTTGTTTAATTATATTCAGTTGAAATAATAATCCTCATCCGATCTTAGAAATTCGCTCTGTTACCCATTAAGTTGTGGGTTCTAGACTAATCTCAATTGTTTTCTTTCCTAAGCGTTTGTTCAAATAATCACGATTTGCCAAAATGCGATCATCCATCGGCCTAAATTGTGCTGCTTTTTCATTATGATCGTACGCAGCTTCGTAATCACCTATGCCATCGTAACAAACGCATAGCTGAAGCTGCGGCAGCCATGTAGAACAAGCTAAATTCTCAAAGCCCCAGTTCTGTTCCGGCTTCTCTGTGCTGAGCGCTAATTTATACCAATAAATTGCCAGCTTATACTCTTGACGCTTTAAGAAATAATAACCGAGGCGGCAACAAAATTCCGGACGAGGCTTGTCGTAATGAAAAGAGCGGAAGATCGAATCGACCACATTGCGTACTTCATTAAGCTCACTGTAGCAATCCGCAAGCCTGCCGCAGGAAGCAATGTTATCCTCAATCCATCCTTTGCCCGTCGCAAGAAATTTTTCGTAATACCTTATAGCAGCCTCATATTTCCCATGGTCCTTAAGTTCATTGGCATAATAGAATAAATCGCGCGGAGAAAAGATTTCCCCTTTAGCCAGTCGTTTCTCATAAATGTTCAAATTGCGATCACTGTCATGATGTATACTGCTATGGGTTACGGCGATATCGCTGCTCAATATATCCCCGTAAACTTCAAGGTATTCATGAACCGGACCAATCCATTTGAAAGCCCGCGATTTTTTTACAATTCGGTTTCGTCTTAGCTTTGAAGTTACATTACCGAATTCATCAAACGCCAAGTGGTATTCCATAGATATGGAGTCGACGGCAGGATCTACATTTTGCTTTAGCGCCAGCAGTTTCTGCTGATCGATTTCCTTCAAAATATCATCTGCATCCAGCCACATAATATGGGATTTGGTTGCTAAAGAAAAAGCATAGTTGCGAGCTGCCGCAAAATCATCGATCCATGTAAAATGCTCGATGCGATCGGTAAACTCGCTCGCAACCTGCTTCGTTAAATCCGTAGAACCCGTATCCACAATAATAATCTCATCAGCGATATCTTTCATGGAAGCTAGACATCGACCGAGCGTTTTCTCTTCATTTTTGACAATGAGGCACAAGCTGATGGAAATCAACGAAACCACACTCCCACGAGTCAATTAGATTGATACATCATATTCTCATGCCATTGTCCTGTTACTTCTGCTTTATTAACTAACCCGAATGATGGTCAAAGCCGCACCCGCTCCGCCGCCTAACAGCGTTGCTGCTCCTAATAATCCAAACATTTGAAGCGTTATGGTACTGCCTGCTGTCAAAGTAACAATGACATCATTATTAAAGCTTGATACGCTTAGAACTGGAGCCACGGTAGAAGCAAGATTCGCTGTACCATTAATCACCAGACGAGTGCTAAGAAGTAAGGCAGCCGTGATATTGATCTGATAAGTGATATAATATCTGCCTGCATTAACAACTGTGAAGGTATCATTAAGTCCATTGACGGTAATATTAGGGCTAAGGTTTTGTGAGCTCGGGAGAGGTACATTCGTTCCTCCGAGCACAACAGCGATAATTGCACCTGTCGTATTGCCAGCATAACTAGAATCAGCCGTAGGTTCAGCACCGGTGGCTCCTGTGGAACCTGTGGCACCCGTCGCTCCTGTTGCTCCTGCTACCCCTGTCGCACCTGTTACACCTTCAGCTCCCGTTGCTCCTGTGGAGCCCGTTACACCTGTTGCTCCTGCTACCCCTGTCGCACCTGTTGCACCTTCAGCTCCCGTTGCTCCTGCTACTCCTGTCGCACCTGTTACACCTTCAGCTCCTGTTGCTCCTGCTACCCCTGTCGCACCTGTTGCACCTTCAGCTCCTGTTGCTCCTGTGGAGCCCGTTACACCCGTTGCTCCTGCTACCCCTGTCGCACCTGTTACACCTTCAGCTCCTGTTGCACCTGTTACACCATCGGCTCCTGTTGCTCCTGTGGAGCCCGTTACACCCGTTGCTCCTGCTACTCCTGTCGCACCTGTTACACCTTCAGCTCCTGTTGCACCTGTTACACCATCGGCTCCTGTTGCTCCTGTGGAGCCCGTTACACCCGTTGCTCCTGCTACCCCTGTCGCACCTGTTACACCTTCAGCTCCTGTTGCTCCTGTGGAGCCCGTTACACCCGTTGCTCCTGCTACTCCTGTCGCACCTGTTACACCTTCAGCTCCTGTTGCTCCTGTGGAGCCCGTTACACCCGTTGTTCCTGCTACTCCTGTCGCACCTGTTACACCTTCAGCTCCTGTTGCACCTGTGGAGCCCGTTACACCTGTCGCACCTGTAGAGCCCGTTACACCCGTTGCTCCTGCTACCCCTGTCGCACCTGTTGCACCTTCAGCTCCCGTTGCTCCTGTGGAGCCCGTTACACCCGTTGCTCCTGCTACTCCTGTCGCACCTGTTACGCCTTCAGCTCCTGTTGCTCCTGTGGAGCCCGTTACACCTGTTGCTCCTGCTACCCCTGTCGCACCTGTTGCACCTTCAGCTCCTGTTGAGCCTGTTACACCCGTCGTTCCTGGTAATCCAGTCGCCCCGGTCGCACCTGTTTCTCCTGCTCCCGTAGCTCCCGTTGCTCCTGTAGCACCACTCGCCGCAAGCAGCGTGTAATCCGGCGATGTTCCCGGTGTGCCTGTTGGCGGTGCCGTGTTTACGATATACGTGCTTCCATTAAACGTTACGACCTGACTTAATGGATAGCCTGGCGCTGCGAGTGGATCAAATACCACGATTCCGCTTAGTCCGACTCCTGTAGCTCCGGTAGATCCCGGCGTTCCCGGCGTTCCTGTCGCACCTGTTACTCCTACTCCTGTTGCACCGACGGCTCCAGTCGCTCCTGTGGAGCCTGTTACACCCGTTGCTCCATCTGTTCCCGTTGCACCTGTTTCTCCTGCTCCCGTAGCACCCGTTGCTCCTGTAGCACCACTCGCCGCAAGCAGCGTGTAATCCGGCGATGTTCCCGGTGTGCCTGTTGGCGGTGCCGTGTTTACGATATACGTGCTTCCATTAAACGTTACGACCTGACTTAATGGATAGCCTGGCGCTGCGAGTGGATCAAATACCACGATTCCGCTTAGTCCGACTCCTGTAGCTCCGGTAGATCCCGGCGTTCCCGGCGTTCCTGTCGCACCTGTTACTCCTACTCCTGTTGCACCGACGGCTCCAGTCGCTCCTGTGGAGCCTGTTACACCCGTTGCTCCATCTGTTCCCGTTGCACCTGTTTCTCCTGCTCCCGTAGCACCCGTTGCTCCTGTAGCACCACTCGCCGCAAGCAGCGTGTAATCCGGCGATGTTCCCGGTGTGCCTGTTGGCGGTGCCGTGTTTACGATATACGTGCTTCCATTAAACGTTACGACCTGACTTAATGGATAGCCTGGCGCTGCGAGTGGATCAAATACCACGATTCCGCTTAGTCCGACTCCTGTAGCTCCGGTAGATCCCGGCGTTCCCGGCGTTCCTGTCGCACCTGTTACTCCTACTCCTGTTGCACCGACGGCTCCAGTCGCTCCTGTGGAGCCTGTTACACCCGTTGCTCCATCTGTTCCCGTTGCACCTGTTTCTCCTGCTCCCGTAGCACCCGTTGCTCCTGTAGCACCACTCGCCGCAAGCAGCGTGTAATCCGGCGATGTTCCCGGTGTGCCTGTTGGCGGTGCCGTGTTTACGATATACGTGCTTCCATTAAACGTTACGACCTGACTTAATGGATAGCCTGGCGCTGCGAGTGGATCAAATACCACGATTCCGCTTAGTCCGACTCCTGTAGCTCCGGTAGATCCCGGCGTTCCCGGCGTTCCTGTCGCACCTGTTACTCCTACTCCTGTTGCACCGACGGCTCCAGTCGCTCCTGTGGAGCCTGTTACACCCGTTGCTCCATCTGTTCCCGTTGCACCTGTTTCTCCTGCTCCAGTCGCGCCAGTTGCACCTTTAATTCCACTCGCCGCAAGCAGCGTGTAATCCGGCGATGTTCCCGGTGTGCCTGTTGGCGGTGCCGTGTTTACGATATACGTGCTTCCATTAAACGTTACGACCTGACCTAATGGATAGCCTGGCGCTGCGAGTGGATCAAATACCACGATTCCGCTTAGTCCGACTCCTGTAGCTCCGGTAGATCCCGGCGTTCCTGTCGCTCCTGTTACTCCTACTCCTGTTGCACCGACGGCTCCAGTCGCTCCTGTGGAGCCTGTTACACCCGTTGCTCCATCTGTTCCCGTTGCACCCGTTACTCCTGCTCCAATCGCGCCAGTTGCACCTTTAGTTCCACTCGCCGCAAGCAGTGTATAATCTGGCGAAGTTCCCGGTGTGCCTGTTGGCGGAACTGTATTTACGATATAAGTGCTTCCGTTAAACGTCACGACTTGACCAAGAGGATATCCCGTCGCTGCGAGTGAATCAAATACTACTGCTCCGCCTAGACCTACTCCTGTTGCACCGGTAGACCCCGTTATTCCTGTTGCTCCTGTTAATCCCGCTCCTGTTGCACCCGTCCCACCTGTAGCACCACTCGCTGCAAGCAGCGTATAATCTGGCGAAGTACCTGGTGTGCCTGTTGGCGTCGCCGTATTCACCACATAGGTGCTTCCGTTAAACGTTACGACCTGACCTACTGGATACCCTGTTACTGCGAGTGGATCATAATTCACGACGCCGTCTAGACCTACTCCCGTTGCTCCTGTCGGACCGGTTGCACCTGCTACTCCCGCTCCTGTTGCACCAGTTACTCCGCTTGCTGCAAGCAGCGTATAGCCTGGCGAAACACCGGGTGTTCCTACTGGAGAAGACGTATTTACAACATACGCGCTCCCATTAAAGGTAACCACTTGGCCTGCTTGATAGCCAGGTGCTGCGAGTGGATTAAATGCAATAATACCATTTAAGCCTGCTCCTGTAGCTCCCGTGGCACCCGTGCCGCCGCTAGGACCGGCAGCGCCTTGTGCACCTGATGGTCCAACCGCGCCTGCCGCCCCAGGACTGCCCGCAGCTCCCGTTGCCCCAGTTGCTCCTTTTGCGCCTGTTTCTCCATCCGTTCCACGAATACCTCTATGCCCTCTAAAACCTCTAGATCCTCTGTCTCCCTTCGGCCCTCTATACCCTCTCGGACCTCTTACGCACCTTTTCCCCCTTTTACTCGGTTTTGAAGAATGGCCGCCAAGGCATTTCAAAGCACTATTGAGGATTATGATAGAGTCCTTCACATCAACTTTAGCTCTTCTAACTTTATCTCTACGTGTAAGCCTTCTGGCCTTCCGCAGCTCAACAATCGCTAAGTTTAGTTTTCTTAAGCATTTCGACCGTTTATGCGCCAACTCTATACACCTCCATTAAGATCAGATTTTGCATTTTTCTTCCGTTTTTTATGAACAATGCTGCCCATTGAAGCGACTGCTTCATGTATTTGCTGCTCAGCGTGTTTTAAGTGTTTCGTTTTAATTAAATTTCTCGCTGATTCCAATTTGTAAATCGCTTCATTTATTTTCTGCCCTTGAAGCCTTTTGTTCATAGACGTTTTATCACCCTCCGCTATATAGCTTGTAATCCGCTCTAGCTTATAAAGTGTTTATAATAACTAAATCAGTCTATGTCCAAAATGATTTTCGAACACGGTAAATACCTAGCCTTTCAAGCAAAGTACAAGCAAGCGCCCTATATTTATTAAATCAAGGCTTGGACGACTCCGAATTTTTTTAAAAAAAGACCTCTTTGGGCTCACCCCATGCCCATCAAGCTGAGAACCTTCAGTTTGGATTCAAGTGAGGCATTCTCCTATTTTTATAAGTAGTCGTATTGTTTCCTTAAAAATAAACATGCCAAATTAAGCCTAAACGACGAGGCTGTTTTTAAAACGTTAACTATGCAACCTTCTTGGTAGACGTGGCATACTCGTAAACAACACCTAAGATATCAAAGACTGTTTTTTCTCATAGCGGTGGGACCTTCGCCCGTTTTTTTCTAACAGAAGAAACAAACGAGACAGGTTTTTCGATATGGCTTGGGCATTCTTTTGTATGGCTTGATGCAGGATGGGCAAGTAATCCTTGATCATATAAAAGGCTTTGTATTCACTGAGCTCTCTTTTCTTCCGCCATAGAAGTTGCTGCATCTGAAACATCATTGAGGAACAAAGCAAGATACCGATCAACTGACCATAAAGATGACATTGCAAGCGTTCAAGTTTGATCTCTTTACAGTGGTGGATCTGGAAGAATGACTTCCATGTTTTAAAGAGAATCTCAATTTGCCAGCGTAAGGAATACAGGTCATGCAGGTGTATCCCAGGTACCCATTCCATTGGAATATTTGTTATATAAAAGTTCAACGCACTGAGTTTCTTGCTGCGTTCGGAGTACGTAATTCCTTTCTTTTTCTCCCGAATTTCCTGGTCTTTGTCTCTTTTTTTGATCGGGGTTTCCGTTAAGCGATAGACGACAAGCCGCGCAGGTAATTTTTCATACATGCCGATGTAGACATCAGGAATTTCTAACGTTTCCCCTGCTTGTAGACCTTCCATGATGTCTTCCATCTACAAGGGGAGGTATTCCGATTTCTTCATGAGCGTGCCGTCCCGAAAATACTCTGGATTCTCGTTCTTTTGATATACCCGTATGTTGAGTTTTAAGCGTGATATGTTATAGGCCTCTTTCTCATGGATGGTATGTAAATCTTCTAAGCAGAAATATCCTAAGTCCCGAATGAATACATCCTTCTGTTGAATGTCCTGTAAACATGCGGAACCGTAGGTTTTGTCATTTTCCTTTCCGTGACTCGTATGCAGATGAATGAACTACCCACTCTGCAGATCATATTCCAGTTGGATTTTAACGCCAGCGGTATGACTACATACGCCTGTACCCTTATAAGACGCAGCGAAGCTGTCCGGGAGCTGAAAGGTCGTAGAATCGAGAATTCGAATGCGGGAAAAATAGCCAGAATACTCGCTTGGTATCGTTCCGGACGTATAGCGTGTTTGCTTGAGTAAAAGCGAAACGATCCGCTGCAGTAAACGCACAGCAGCTGCGTTAAAACGCTGATTCAGTCCTTCGGGACTCATGAGAATCCCTGTTGTTGCTTCTAATGTACTGCAAAGCTGATTGAGAGAAGTCGTAGCTATTCGTTGACTTACCCATACACACAAGGCGACTAAATCTTGTGCACGATATTTACTGGTTCGTGTGACGAATCCTGCTTCTTTGGCTAGTTGGGTGAGTGCAAGAGGAGATAAATGTCGTTCCAGTTCCTGTGAAAACAAATGAAGATCATCTGAAATACCAAGATGTATCATAAAATGCTATCCTTTCATTAGTTGGTCTACTGAAAAAATAACGTTTTTTGTTTCGGGGAGGTAGTATTTTCCTCCACTTGATAGGCATGGGGCACGGCCACATGCCCATCAAGTGGAGGATTTTCATGTTGGAATCAAGTGAGGAATTCTTCTATTTTCATGGCTTTGTTAAATTCTAATATTGATATTTTACCATAAGAAAACCGCCTTAACTGAAAAGGCGGTTTATTGAACTCCCGTCTTAAAACACCTTTCTATTCATCAACTTCAAATATTGAGTCAATTATGATTGGAAGATTGTCTCTAACGGAAACAGCTCCAAACACTGAACGTGCATGAATGCCCTTATCTCCGAACACGTCCAGCATAAGATCAGTACAACCATTTAACACTTTATGATGTTCTTCAAACTTAGCGTCGGCATTAACAAAACCCTGAATTTTAACCACCCTTTTCACATGATCCAGCGAGTTTAAAGCTGATTTCAGTACAGCTAAAATTTCAATCCCAGTTTGTCGTGCAAACTGATAACCTTCTTCTGTAGTATAGTCCTGACCTAACTTACCTTTCGGGTTTCCAGTGGGCCCTTTACCTGATACGAACAATAATCCGTTTACTTTTACGAAGTTTGCATAATTAGCCGCTGGTTCGCTTGCACTTGGTAAAACGATTCCTAACACTTCTAATCTGCTTGCTATTGTTTGTTCAGTCATTCAAATACCTCCCCTCTTCGGAATGGAAAAATTACACTATAACGTGAGCGGCGGGACTAAGAATAGGCTGCATGCCGGTTTTAACCATGATTGTCTCACTTTATATTCAATCTACAACTTAATTTCCTTCGAACAGGAGCAGCTGCCACGAAGTCTGCTCTCTGGTTATTCAACTCGCTTTATCCTTCCTATTCATGCGAATGCTTTTTGCCGAATGCAGTCCAGTTCACAAGAAATATTCCGATGCCAATGCAAAATCCCCCTAAATAAACATACGTATGTATAGTCTCGTTATGGATGATGAACCCCGAGAGTACACCAAAGAACGGGGCTAAGAACAGATAGGCGCTTGTTTTCCCAGGATCGCCATGACTTAGCAAGTAATACCATGCTGCAAATTGCACAATGGAACCCATAATGGCCAAGTACAATACAACCGACACAGAAGTTAGATTGATCGTAAGCTGCGGCGTTTCCATAACGGCACTCAGCAATAACAGAAGGAGACCGCCGAATAACATTTGATAAGCCGACATCACCCATGTATTGAATTGCGTCCCCCATTTTTTCACCAAAATAGTGGCTACAGCCCACGAAAGCGCAGCTCCCAGCCCCAACCAGGTACCCGTTGTTAATTGCAAATGGGATCCTAGGGATAAGAATACCCCTGCACATCCTATACATACCCCAAGCCACTGGGATATTCGGTATTTCAAGCCGAAGAACCATCTCCCCAAAATTACGACCAGGAGCGGATTAACAAAGGTCAGTATAGAGGTCTCCCCCGACGGAAGGGTACGCATGCTCAGGAAGATACATCCCATAACTCCCGTCGTCTGAAATAGTCCTATTACGAACAATTTAGACCCATCCTGATAGGATATAGGCAGCCGTTTCATCCTGACAAATAAGACCATGATGAATCCCGCAAGCGTAAATCGAATCCCCACAAGCAGCAAGGGCGAGATATAGGATAAACCGATCTTTCCAACCGCAAATGAAGTGCCCATGAGCGAGGTGGCAAGCACAACTAGCAGTCCAAATACATAACGGTTCATGATATTCTCCTCTTTCTACATTTTGTAAGGTTATGGTAGCATGAGAATACTTCGGTGGTCATCGAACCAAACATGTAAGGAGAATAGACTGAAATGAGTACAAAATTGAGGCCGAATATCGTACAGGCAGCTAATCTAATTGGTGATCCGTCACGTCTTGCGATGCTAATTGCTTTGCTTGGAGGAAACGCTATCCCCCGCTTCTTATTTAGCGCATGCTGCCCGAATTTCTCCACAGACTTCCTCTTCACATCTATCCAAGATGGTAGAAGGAGGCCTGCTGATTCATGATTCTTACGGTCGGCATAAGTACTTTCGGCTTGTCAGCCCTGAGGTAGCACTTGCCCCTGGCTATTTCACCACCCAAATCCGTAAGTTCACTCCGCGAATCTGATGAACTTAATACTTTGCGTCATGCTCGGACTTGCTATGATCACTTGGCTGGTAGGATTGGTGTAGACCTAATGGATCGGTTACTTGATTTGAACTATTTAGAGGAACAAGGAAAAGATAAGCGTGGAAGGTAAGGCGACGCTGCAGAATTGAGTGTGGAAGTTCATGCCGATCAACTAGGACTCCACAACTACGATCGGATTAGCAGGGGAGTACTGCACGGTTCTCCAGCTTAGAGACATCGCATGACTCGTAATAATTCCCCGTTCCAGATGAAATCGGATGATCCGCTGGGCACCCTGGAACCAGTGGGCGAATGGAGTCACATCCCATAGAATCTCGACCGTTCCCGTCAATTGAACAATGCTGCCCGAGTCAAAATCCATGAATAACAGCCCTGCCTGCGGGTAACAGACTGCATTCCCAAGCGTATTAAACATC
Source organism: Paenibacillus sp. FSL K6-3182 (assembly GCF_037976325.1). Lineage (NCBI taxonomy): Bacteria > Bacillati > Bacillota > Bacilli > Caryophanales > Paenibacillaceae > Paenibacillus > Paenibacillus sp. FSL K6-3182. The sequence continues at coordinate 123,589 of NZ_CP150265.1, read as the reverse complement.
GCATTGCCTCTGTAATCCGGAAACACCAAAGTCCGGTCATCCTCGGCTCTTACGAATCCCGGCATACCCCCGCGGTGGGATACATCCGTACCATACTGAAGATGTTGAGTTGCAATGAAGAAGGTATCCGCTTTATTCACCAGGGTCACCACTTCTTCAGAGAGCGTCTCCAGTGCCTGAGCTACCGGTTCAACGCTCGGTCCTTCTCTTAGGGTCCATTCACGCGCTTGGATGTACTTCGGACAGTTGGAGTAGACTTGCTCTGCCCTAACTTGAAACCCGTTCGGTTGGATCTCCCCAATTCGGCCATTCAAGCGCATGCGGCGCCGGGTGGCGAAGTCGACTGCAATGGCTGCGATCGGATTGGAGGGGTACAGGCAGAGTGAGATGGGGTCCTGGGAATCAGGAAGACCGTTAATAATGGCATGATGAGAGTCTTCTACCTTGATGAATCCGGGGGTTCCGCACCATACAGAAGCCCAAACTGCCCCATCGTCATCTGCTGCGCCAAGTATCAGAAAAGGCTGGCTTTCGAGGAACGTCTTCGCCGCTAGCGGAATCTCACTGTAAATGTTATTTTTGCATGCTGCGATGTCCCTTACACCCGCCCGTTCCTGAACCTGAATTTCGCCCGGATGATAGTGCATCAGAAGAAACCGCAAGCTTTCCCTTCCGTCGCCGTGTGCGCGTGGCAGCCCACACCCTGCAGCGCATAAATCTCCAACCGGATCCCGTCCGGGTCTTCGAAGAAGATCCCGCCGGAGTCTCCGCCCTCCGTATGAGCAACCATCCCATCATAGATGAAGGGAACTCCATTCGCTCTCAATTTTTCCTCATATCCTTTAATGGTATCAACCGAATCCACTTCAAAGGCCAGATGATGCAGACCCGGCAGCCGTGGGGAGAAGCTTCCTTCGCTTTGCTGCCATAAGGTGACCAGATTCTTCTGATCATCGCCTAGCAGTGCGAATTTTCTTCCGGGTTCCTCCGATAGATTCCGCAGTGTAAAGCCGAATACCTCCGTATAGAATCGAACCGATCTCCCTATTTCCGATACATTCAAACCAATGTGTCCCAATCTCATTCCCCCATCCCCTAACCACCAAAAATATATTACAGGCATTACAATATACGATATTATATAACTTGTAAATAGCTAATTTAGCGGTTAGAATTAAAACAGGAGCACAGAGAAGGAGTTGAATCAACCATAGATAAGCCCGCATTTGTTTTTGTAGGCAATCACTTTACAACTGATTTTGTGAACACCCGCAAGAATGTCAAAGGAATCCGGACAGAGCTCATCGAGTCTTGGGGTCATCTGATGAGCTGGCTGGAGCAGGCCGACAGACGTAAATGGGTGATAAGTGATCGAGAGGAGCTTACCCCTGACGAGCAGGACACCATCATTCAAAAGATCCTGATCATCCGCAGCCGGATTGAACAGGCATTTACCCAAATCATTCAGGAACAATCCATTCCGGCCTCGATCGTCACTTTTCTCAATCAAGAGTTGGCGCGTTACCGCAGTTATTATCAAATCGAGGCAGGCGATCAGGAACGTCCATTCACCACTGTCAGAAACTACGAGATCACGCAGCTGCCCGCCTTGTTCCTGGAAGAAGCCTGCCTCTTCTTCACGACATTCAAACTGGCTAATCTCAAGAAGTGTGAGAATCATGCCTGCATCCTGTTCTTCTACGATAGCAGCCGCAATCAGCAGCGCCGCTGGTGCAGCATGGACAAGTGCGGGAATCGCGTCAAAGTAAATCAGCACTACCACCGCAAGAAAAACCAGGAATAAAAAAAGAGGGAATGACTTAAAAGTAGAAGAACCTACTTCCAAGACATCCCCTCTCCACCGTTACAATCCGTAAATTTCCTCCGCAGCTTCTGGACCGAAGATTCGCCGTCTTTACCGGGCTTCATACAAATAGAATGGTATTCCTTTTTGCATGTTGAGTCTCAAGGAACGTTAGCCAATCTGCTAATGTGATAGGGACTACCCCAATACGAAAAAAGCTATCCTTTATTTAAGAAAAATAGCTTTTTTTCGTTTTGGGGGTGTATTAATTTCTTAGCTTTGTGGCTATGTGGGCTCACCCCAACAAGGTCTGCAAACAGCTTCTATTCCTTCTCAAGCCAATCAGCATCACGATCTCTTATTTCCAAAAGAAGCGGCAGCTGTTCAAAAAAAGCATCTACCACCTGAGGGTCAAAATGCCGTCCCCGTTCTTCTTTGATCAGTCCCAAAATGCGATCCATCCCCCAAGCCTCTTTATACATCCTTGCGCTGCTTAAAGCATCAAATACATCTGCCAGCGCAGTAATTCGCCCATACAGATGAATAGCCTCACCCTTTAGTCCTTGCGGATATCCGGTACCGTCCCACTTTTCATGATGCTGCCAAGCCACGATCGCCGCAGCCTGCAGCAGCGGTCTCTTGGAGTTGTGCAATAATCGGTAACCGATAATGGCATGCTCCTTAATCTGCTCATACTCTTCTGCCGTTAGCTTTCCTGGTTTTTTCAACACAGCATCCGGAATAGCTACTTTGCCGATATCATGCATTGGAGATGCGCTGCGCAGCATGTCTGCTTCAGAATCACTCATGCCTAGTCCTTTTGCCAAAACATATGAATATTGAGCAACCCGTTTTACATGATTGCCCGTTTCTTGCGAGCGACCTTCACCGATTTTTCCCATTGCCAAAATAATCTCTTTTTGCGTCTCTATTATTTCCTCATACAGCATGATGGACTCAAGCGACTTGCCTGAGTAAGATGCAGCAAGCGATAAGTATTCCATATCTTTCACCGAGAATATCTGCTTCTCTGTTAATTTGTTTATGGCTTGATAGGCACCGATTACTTCTCCTTGATTATTGTGAAAAGGGATCGTCATAATCGATTTCGTCCGATAACCGGTCTTTAAGTCGTTATCCGGGTTATGCCTTGGATCTTCATAGGCGTCATCTATAAAAATAGATTGTCCCGTGCTTATAGCACTTCCTACCAGCCCGCTGCCGTAAGGAATCCGTATCTCGCAAGCCCCGTGAGCTACCGCTGTAAAAAGCTCATTGCGAGCAGCATCAATCAACCAGACGGTGCACCGATCTGCAACGACCATCTCTCTACCCATATTGGCCATTAAGATAAGGACAGCATCCAGCTTCTTTTCATTCGCTATTTTAGCTGTATATTCAAAAATCACCTTAAGCATTTGTTCAGGCGACAAATCCAATCGAAACGATTGCGGTTCATTTTGGAATTCAAGCATTCGAACAATCCTCCAGCCGATCAAACTCGTTATCCTTACCTCTATTCGCCTTTACAAGCTTTTTATCCTCTTGTTTCCACAATAAAAGCGCAGTTATTCGACAAAAAAATACAATAGTCTTACACTAAAATGGTTAATCTTGCTTCACCTAAAGCACCCATGCTATAATCAATGTTGCTGCGCGTCCGTAGCTCATCCGGATAGAGCAAACGTTTCCTAAACGTTAGGTGGGAGGTTCGAGCCCTCTCGGGCGCGCCATTTCTTTCACGAATATATAAAGCTTATTGCTAATGCCAGCAATAAGCTTTTTTTGTTTTCATCTACACCGCACCAATTAGACTAGTGTCGAATAATTTTTATAAGACACCTGATCACGATACATTGACTACGGAACGTTTGTTCGCATATAATGTGCATGAGGTGATTTACAAATGGCCATGCCGTTGTCCAAAGTAAACAATTCATACCTGTACCATCCACCTGCTCACGATGAGATACAGCTTCTTCACAAAGCTATTATCCTTCCTCTAGCTCTCGTTATTGTTGAACGAAATAGACGCGAGCTTGAGAGAAAAGCGCGAACTTTACGATCTATTTTTACTAGGGCAGCAGACATTATGATTGCAAAAATGAAAACAGATTTAACAACAAATACACAGCAGCTCCTTCAGAAAAGCATTACTCTGTGCATGTATAAAAACACTGCTGAACAGATCAGCTATTGCTATAATTGCCGCGGTTTTGAAGACCAGATTGCTTATTCGCATGCCTACATACGTAATGAGATAAATAAGTGTATTTCAACTTATAGTGCTGAGATTTTCACTAAATAAGTATCCCTCGATGATCAAAAAAACAGACGATTCTCTTAAAGCTTCTTAAGAAGTCTCACTATTGAAGTGAGGCTCTTTTCTCTACTCGTAATTTCGTCATACAACGCTATAATCTTCCATTCCAATCTGCTATACTACAAATAGTTTCATATCGTTCTACAAAACATACAGTTTTAACCAAAAGATATTGTCGAAAAAACAGCTTTTTATTATGCATTGAGGAGGCAGTTCATATGGGAATTAATTTAAATCCGCCAGGAAGACCATCCAACATTCTTGGAGGCCAAGGCGGCATTCAACAGGGCGGTATTCAGCAAGGCGGTATCCAACAAGGGGGTATTCAGGGCGGATCAACAAATAACGCTTTTGGCGCAGCTCCCGCTCCTCAGGCCAGTCCTAATGGTGGGCTTATCCTTACCAAAGGACAGAAGCTGGATTTGACCAAAAATAATGCAGGGCTTGATTTATTGAAAATCGGACTTGGATGGGACACAAATAACCTGCAAGGCCAGAGCTATGACCTAGATGCAGAGGTGTTTATGCTGAATCAGACAAACACGGTTTCTTCCACTAGTCATATCGTTTTCTACAACAATCTCGTGAGCCCCGATGGATCAACACGCTATAAGGGTGATAACCGTGACGGACAAGGCAGCGGTGACGATGAGACGGTTGAAATTCAATTATCCAGAGTAGCTTTGGATATCCAAAAAATCGTATTTACCGTTACAATTGATGAAGCTATTCGCAAAAACCAAAACTTTGGACAAGTTTCCAATGCATATATCCGTGTCGTGAACCAAGCAAACGGAGCCGAGATCTGCCGATTTGATCTATCCGAGGACTATTCCACCTCAATCTCCATCCTAGCTGGCGAAGTATATCGCCACGGCAATGAATGGAAATTTAATGCTGTTGGAACAGGCTTGTCGCTTGATCTAGCGGGCATATGTGCGCATTACGGGGCAATGTAACAGCTTACTTGTTAATGAAGCAGCTATAATTTCATTTTATATATTATATGGAGGTTACCCCGCATGCCGTTTCAATTCCAGGTCGAACGGGAATTATTTTTGAAAGCAGAAGGACAAGGCCAGTTTTTTGCCAAAAAAGGATCGATGGTTGCTGATCAAGCCTATAACAAGAAATTCAAATATTCTAAGCGGTTGTTAGGAACGAATTCCGGAAATGTTATCGGACAAGTGATCAACCATGGTATGCGTAAAGTAACGGGAGAAAACTTAGAGATTATGGAAGTCGAAGGACAAGGCATCGTATATCTCGCGGATGAGAACTCTCATGTTACAATCATTAATTTAGAGCAAGGCGGACCATGGCAAAGCGTAAGTGTTGAGAGTGAAGATCTGCTCGCATTTACGGACACTTGTCATTATGGCGTTACCATCATTGGAACGGGTGTCCTCTCCCAGCGCGGCTTGTTTACATCCAAACTTACTTACAACGGACAGGGCGCACAGGTTGCCGTAAAAACCAAAGGCAATCCACTGGTTTTGCAAGGCCCTTGCCGTGTAGATCCTGATGCCATCGTTGCTTGGACAGGTCCTTCCCCAAGTGTGAAGATCGATGTCAACTGGAAAACGCTTATTGGCCAAACCTCCGGGGAATCTTATATGTACGAATTCAGTGACCCTAATCAGGTTGTTATTATACAGCCATTTGAACGTGAGAGCGGCGTGAAATTCGGTATGGATGACAACCGTTACCAACCGCAAACGCAGAGCAGCGCATTCAACAACACCTTTGGCGGCAGCCAAGGAGGACATGACAGCAACAGTGGGCTTGGTGGAATTATCGGCAAGTTTCTGAAATAAACATCGTATAATGATATAAGCCTTGCCGTATCGTTCGGCAGGGCTGTTTTCTTTGAAAACCAGCTGCTCTCCCATGGATAGATGCCTTTTTGCTTGAAAGCATGTAACCGGGATCGCTTTTGCTGCGTACAAGGATAAACAGAAAACAAAAACTGCCCCATAGAATAATTTAAATATAGAAATAGGAGGAAAATAAAATGAAAGCTGCAGGTACACTTTTACTAGTCACTGCTATTATTGAAGGCATCTTAGGAATCCCCTTGCTGGGTGGCACCCTAGTCATGTTATCTGGATACACGCTATTATTTGCAACGCTCATTCTTCATATTGTAACGCTTGTTCTTTGCTCGCAGCATAATAAGCCAGTCGTAGGCAGCATTTTGGGGATCATTACATCTGTATTAGCATGGATACCTATTCTCGGCATGATCATGCATCTTACTACAGCCCTATTCCTGTTCATTGGCGTTTCCAAAAACAATCAGCAGAATTACCCTACCCGTCCACCCGCTCCAGGCAGCTTCTAATCAAGAGGGCTATCCTACTGTAGATATTCTACAATTGGGTAGCCCTTTTTTTATCTTGATGGCTCGCGATTTAGTAAGCTGATCATATTTTTTCTCCGATTGACGCTTAGCAGCAATCCCATGACCATTAATTCGATAATGGCTGTTGTACCTCCATACGATATGAATGGCAACGTCATGCTATTTATAGGCAGCAGCCCAAACGACATCAGAATGTTCCAGACGAAATGAAAACCAATAATTGAAAATGAGCCAACGACCAAACCTCTAGCATATATATCCTTGAGTGTTATTGCCATGCCAATCACTTTAACAATCAGTAATAAGGCTAGCAGCACTATAGCAATACCAAAAACCAAACCAAGACTGTAGATCAAATAAGTAAAGACCATTTCACTATAAATATAGCGAAACATTCGGTTCTCAACGCCAAATCCTTGTCCCCACATCCCTCCCAATCGAATAGATTCCAAGGATTTCTGGAGATAATAGTTTTTATCATCAGGGGAAGCAGTAGGATTTAGAAATGCGGTGTATCGTTCCCATATGGATCTATAGCGAACTGGATCATTTATTTTTATAATAAACACCGTTCCTGCTGTTAGGATTGAACCCACACTGGTTATAAACAGCTTGTACGTTTTTGCAACAAACAGCATTAATACGGTCAGTCCAAATAAATATATAATAAAATTAAGATTGGAGTTTGCTGTGTAATACAGTATAGCGGGCACGATCGCATATAAAAGCGCCATTTTTCCGAAGTAAAGTGAATTTCTGAATAGTCCCTGCTTCTCCTTACGCTTAACAAGCAGCGTCCCTGCAAAAGCAATCATAAATAAATAAGGAGAAGTGCCGTATACATCAAAGGTAAAAGACCCGATTGTGAGCCAGCTTTTCGAACCATTGACTTCGACTGCATAAAAAAGGCAGACTACCATTAGAAAAATCGTACCGCTATAAATGTACCACGAATACTTTTCCCATTTTCGATAGTCCAAAAAATAAATACCAATGATGAACATAATGCCAATCGCTGTGAAAACTGCCTTCTTAAGAAAAAATTGAAACCCGTTATAAACATTTAGATCACTATAAGCGAATTCCATTGCATACATAGCAAGCAGGCCAATACCTACCATTATTGCGACAAGTGCGGCTAATCCCCATTCCATAACCGGCTTATGTGCTGCATGAAGCTGCTTGCCGATCTGATCAGGATCACCCATCTGGACGAGAGCAGCACGAACCGCCTCATCCTCTGATAACCCTTCGTTTAGCTTATCCTCCACCAGCTCGTCCAGATGGTTCTGCATTTCAACCTTGATATCACGATGCACATCTCTTGCTTTTACATGTCTGCAAACCTGCACTAAGTATTCCTGAATCGACTCATACTGAACAGGCTTGTTATTCATGCATGGCCCTCCCCGATTACACGGTCTACCGTCGTCCGAAACAACGTCCACTCCTGCTTCTTCTCCTCCAGCTGCCCTCTTCCACGCGCTGTGATGCGATAATATTTCCGTTTGCGGCTACCATCCTCATTCCAGTACGATTCAACCAACTGCTCCACCTCAAGCGTATGTAAGATCGGATATAGCGTCCCTTCTTTAAAAGTAAACACACCGCTAGAGCTTTTTTCAATTTCTTTGGTCATTTCATAGCCATACATTTCCTTACGGTCAAGCAGTGTCAAAATAAGAATAACGGTACTGCCTTTCATAAGCTCTTTATTAATTTTCATAACGTCCTCCTGTTTATGTATCGCATTTCTATGCATCGATTATCTATGTATAAGTATATAGTTGACCATCACCGATTACAACATCATTTTAGGAATGGATTCCCATAATAGCTAATCGGTGATATATTTATGCATATCTTATCGCTGCGTTAACGTATAAGTACATAAGTCACATTAATCGGCGGTTTTCAATTTAAGGGAGGCAATACACAATGAATCAATCTTTCGGACTTCATAAGGAAGAAAAAACGTACGGCATGCTTTGCCATCTGCTTGCTTTTAGCGGTGTAATTATTCCGCTCGGCAACATTCTTGGACCACTCATCATTTGGCTTCTGAAGAAGGATCAATCCAGCTATGTGGATATGCATGGCAAGGAATCACTCAATTTTCAGATCAGCAATATGATTTATTCCATTATTTCCGGTTTGCTCATTTTTGTTCTCATCGGATTTATTACTACACCGCTATTGTTTATTTTCTGGATTGCATTTACTATCATCGGGTCTATGCGTGCTTCAGAGGGCAATGGCTATCGCTATCCTCTAACCATTCGTTTCTTCAAATAAAACATAGAACCGCCGGGACGCAAAACGTTCCGGCGGTTCTATTATTTAGGAAGCTGCGAGCTATATTTTTTCCTCATCACATGCAAGCGGTCCAATTGGTCAAACGCCTGCTGCCCGCGCCGCTTTGTAACAGCTACTGACAATGCATCAAGAAGCGCAACTGGCGCTGCCATCGAATGAAAGCCCTCCAGTTCCCCCCGATCAACCTGCAGCACGAGATCGCTCTGCTCCAGCATATCGGATACGAACAGATCCGTAATCAGTATTGTAGTGTAGCCTGCCTCTTTGGCATGCTCAAGCAGCACCGTTAATTCAGGTGAGCGCCTGACAAAGCCGAACATAAGCAGCACATCGCTGGAATCAGCATGAACAAGCGTTTCAAGCAGCTCGCTGCCACTCCCCGCCATACCTTCGATTTGCACATTTACTCGGTTCAGACGAAATCGGATGAGCTCGTTCAAGCTAGCTGTTGCTCCCGTTCCAAATACATACACTTTTCTAGCCTTATGAATGGCCTCCACCGCTTGATGAAACTGCTCACGGTCTACACGCTTTGAAGTAACCTCTACGTTAGCTGCTGCAATCTCCAGCATTTCACTTACAATATCAGCCTCTTCATGATCTACCTTATTCAATATTTTCTTCATCTTATGGGCAGGCGTCGCATGCTCGCTTTGCAGCAGCGTTTTCTTAAATGCCTTCAAATTAGCAAACCCAATCGTCCGCCAAAACCGCGATACCGTCGCCGTACTGACACCTACAGCCATCGCAATATCTTCCTCTGTACAATAAGGAATCTGCTGCAGTGCGCCCACCACGTAATTAGCAATGGATTGGTGGCTTTTTGACATATTATCCAAGTCCATATCCAAATGAAAAGCCGTCATCTTTGATTCCTCCTGCATGTACCAACATAGCAGCATATTTTCTAAACGAAGTATATCACCTTTTGATCAAAAATGATAATTTTATTTCATTTTTATTTTTATGTAATTTATTTTACGTAATCGAAATAATTTGTTGATGATCTGATAACATTCGATCTCTATATTGTAGAAGAATTCGTTTTGAATCGAGGCATTCGAGACGCATTCCGCCTCAAAAACAAATTAGGAGGAATCACAATGGTTACAGCGCCTAAGCGCCGTTATGAGCTAACGCAATCACAGAAGCTTATGGTATTCATTTTATCGATGTCCTTGTACGGTATTTCCAATATGTTCTCCGAGCTTATTCCTGAGCTAAAGCTTGGTCCCATTGAGCTGAAGGTCGAATACTTCGCTTTTATCCCATTAACGCTCTGTATTCTATTTAATCCGCTTTATGCTGCACTTGGCGCATCCTTCGGCGAGGTTATATTCGGGGAACTGCTGCTTGGACAATTCGGCGGACTCGGAGAATTGGAAAAATTCATAGAATTTACGATTGCCATGTACATAGCTGGCCTGCTCGTAAGCGATCCACGAAATCGTAAACAACTCGCACTCGCTTCGTTCGTTGCAGTAGGTATTGACCAGATGCTTGGGGCGATTGTCGACATCAGCAAGGTTTGGTTTGGGATCGAAGAGCTCGAAGCTGTTCCAGGCATTCCCGAAAGCATATTGCTTATCGAAGGCGTAGGTTTCCTTAACGCCATGCTCATAACCGGCATCTTTTTCTCCCTGCTGCCTACTTTATTTCTCGTACCGCGTCTATATGGAAAAATCGAACCGCTTCTCGGCATAAAACCACGCGACAGCAGAGTTTCTATATCATTCGGACAGCTAATAACACCGCGGCTGCTCATTACCGCTATTATATTTGTTTTTATTGGGATCGTTGCAGAATTTTTGTCTGAGTCTGATATTAACTTTGCTGTATGGGAGCCAGAATTTATTGAGCAATATGGCAGTGGGTTCATCTGGATTAGTGCTGCTGCAGCCGCATTAGTGCTCATATTGACACTCATTGCAGCATTTCGTGCCAAATCCAAATCTGCGCGCAAGACGGAGGATGTTAAGCTTTGAGACCTTCAGCCTTCCAAACCAACCAGCAGGGGCCGCAGCAGGCGGTTCCCATCATTAAGCTGCAGGACATTCAATTTCAATATCCAGGAGCGGAAAATAAGGCACTCCATAACATTCAGCTTCTTGTCCAACCCGGCGAGTTCATCGCTATAGCAGGAACGAATGGCAGTGGCAAGTCAACGCTTTGCAAATGTTTAAACGGCCTAATTCCAAACTATTATGTTGGCGATTTAGACGGCTCCATTGAAGTTGCAGGGCTAATAGCTGCCGAGGAAACGGTATCCTCTTTGTCACGCAAAGTCGCTTATGTGTTTCAGGATTTTGAGAACCAGCTCGTTCGGCCGACCGTCTATGACGAAACCTGCTTTGCTCCACTTAATTATGGCTTTAGCGATTACCGTGAACGCGGACTTCGAGCTTTGTCCATGCTTGGCATTGATCATTTGAAGGATCAGTGGATTTGGCAGTTAAGCGGTGGACAAAAGCATCTTACGGCGCTGGCTGGCGCTTTATCCCTCGATCCAGAAATTATTATTATCGATGAGCCTGTCGCGCAGCTAGATCCCTTTCATGCTAGACTCATCTACGACAAACTTAAGCTGCTGAATGAAAAGCATGACAAAACAATCATCGTCATTGAGCACCATACCGAGTTTATTGCAGACTATTGCAATAGGGTCGTACTTATGGATAGCGGCACAATACGCTGGGTGAAGCCTGTCCATGAGGCGTTATCTGCGGTTGATGAGCTTGCTGAACTGCATATATTACCGCCGCAGGTTACGCTTGCTGTTTGTGAATTGGAAGCTGCTACAGGAAAAGCAAGTAGTCGGTCTTCATCACAATACCCGATCACCATCGATGAAGCAGTCGCTTATTTTGAGAAGATGCTTAAACCGTCATTCACGCTTTCAGCTGACCTTACGGATAAGCTTATTTCTAATAATGAACATACTAAGCAGCCCCTTGCTACGTTTGCCAATGTCTCCTATAGCTACAAAACAATTGCAAGAACGATGCATCCCGTCATTCGGAACATGAGCATCAGCTTTTATGAAGGCGATCGTATTGCTCTTGTCGGCAATAATGGCGCTGGCAAATCAACGCTGCTCAAGCTCCTTTCGGGCATTCGGCGCCCTACAGAAGGACACTTAACCGTATGCGGGCATATTACGAAGCAATCTTCACCTGAACTGCTGTCTGATTTTGTCTCCTATATTTATCAAAATCCAGAGGAGATGTTTATTGAAGATTCCGTCCGCAAGGATGTTGAATATTTTCTAAAAGCCCGTGCAATTGCTGATTATCACCCTTTTGTTGATGAAATTCTGGAGAGGCTGCGGCTAACCGCCCTGCAAGATCGAGATGGCAGACTGCTCAGCGGCGGACAGCAGCGCAGAGCGACATTAGCGATCGGACTCGCCATGCGTCCCACTGTCATGCTGCTGGATGAACCGACAGCCAGCCTTGATGCAGCGAGCCGCCGTGAAATGACTGAAATGCTGGCGCAGCTACAGGATCATGTAAAAACGACCATCATAGCGACACATGATATGCAGCTGGTTGCCGAATGGGCAAACCGCGTTATCGTTATGCATGATGGCTGCGTCGCACTTGATACAGATGAACGCTCGTTATTCAGCCATGTTGCCATTCTCAAACAAACAGGTCTCATTGCGCCGCAAATCGCTTTGCTTAGTCAAAGACTGGGTTTCGAGCCGCCTTGCCTATCTGTCAATGAATTCACCACGCGGCTTATCAAAAATATAAATCCGTCAAACCCATTTGAGCAGGAGGAGATTACGGTTGGAAGCAATTAAACAAAGCATGCTCGACAAGCTAAGCGTAGAACAAATTAAAATTGAGCTGATGCGTACCGCTTTCGGCAGACAATCGACCTTTCTGTCGCGCTTTGATCCGCGTATCCTCCTGATTTGGTATTCTTTTTTCGCCATAGCGCCTTGGTTCTTTCATAATAAAGCCATTCTGCTTGGCTTGCTTATTCCAATGCTTGTCCTTACTTTATCTTCAAAGGTAAGTCCACTTGTTCTACTTATTATGGGCGTCGGCCTGGTAAGTGAGATTAGTTATATTTTTTTCGGCTCCATCTTCTTCGGAGAAAGTCTAGCGGGCGTATGGCCGTTATTGACCTTAACATTAAAAATACTAATCATCTCGCTGGCCAGCATTGCCGTGTTCTCCAGCATGGATCCCGAGAAGCTGAGTGACGCCCTGCTTAGTATGGGGATGCCTGGACAATTCAGCTTTGGTGTGTCCTACGGCTATAGGATGCTTCCGATTCTAATTGAGGAGTACCATAACCTTATTCACTCATTCCGATTGCGCGGCCGCGCTCCCCGCAATAAGGGTTTTCTTCACTGGCGTTCAATTATATACATGGCGAAGATTAGCGTTTATGCCTTTTATCCGCTCATTCTGAATACAGCTAAGCGAACGAGAACGACGGTCGAAGCATTGGAGGTGCGCGGCTTTACCTATTCGCTTGTCAGCCCTGAGACGAAGAAGCTTAAGCTTGCGCATATGCAGGTTCGACCGCATGATTTTATTTTCTTAAGCTGCTCCCTGTTCTATATGATCGGGCTGGTTGCTTTTGGACAATTCATTTCCTTTTAAAACTACATAATTGAATGGAGATAACACACTAATGATGAGCATCGATTTGCATACACATGGCAAACTGTCAAAGAAAACACATTTTTCACTCGACTACTTCCTTTCCATGGCTCGCGAAGCCAAAGAAAACGGTCTGCACGCGGTGGCGTTGACCGAGCATTTTAACACGCTTCACTTTGCCGACATGATGGATCAGCTGGATCATCATTTTGAATATAAAGGTGATTATTATGTCGTGGAGGGCTTGAAGGTTTTCTCTGGCATGGAGGTTGATGTAGCGAATAAAGGCCATATTCTAATCATTGGAAACCGCAGCCATATTCGTGATCTGAGGCAGCAGCTTGAACCCCATACCGCAAAAGATAGCTTTATCGCTTTAGAAGAGCTGATGAACCGCACCGACGGCTATCCCTTGCTTCGAATTGGTGCTCATCCCATGAGAGAAAGCACGCCGCTCACTCACCATGATGCTGACACACTCAGACGCCTCGATGCGCTTGATATAAATGCAAAAGATTTATTCCAATATGGTTTCGGCATGGCTGATCAGGTTCGACAGTTCGCAGATCATCTTGGCTTAAAGGTCATTGCAGGAAGCGACTCACATCAGCCTCTGCAGTTCGGCAGCGTTGTTAATCATGTAGATAACGTTTGCGAAACAGCCGAACAACTGCGCAGCGAGCTGCTGAGTGGCAATTATCAGCTTGAAATTTCCGCTTGCTTGAATGTTAAAGTAAAAGCTGCTCAAATGATGAAAGAGCTTCTAAAAAAATCGATGGTTGTCGCTTTATAAGATAAAAAAGCAGCTCCTGACACTCAGGAGCTGCTTCATTTTCAATCTATTACATACCAACTGGCAATTGGAACATCTGTGTCAGTTCGTCCAGTGTAATCGCATCCGTCGGAATTTCACCTTCGAACTTCGCATCTTTATTAATCTCGGAGTAAGTAACATCATAATGAAGGCCAAGCTTCATCTTCTGGCCGCTCTCTTTGTCAGAGCCTTCAATGCTTACCTTACCCGATTGGTAAGCAAGATACCCATCTGTGATGGCGCCCGTTACTTTCAGAGTATTCACTTTAACATCATTTTTAAATGTGGTTAGAATCTCTGCTTTATTCGTCTCAAGATCCGACTTCATCTTCTCGATGTCCGCCTTATCAAGCTGAAGAGTCTTTAATGATGCTTCATTAGCAAGCAATACATTTAGCACCTCAGGCAGCACTTGGTTAACGATGGTTTCTACTGTTTTTGGATAGTTGCTTTCATTAATCTCAAAGGCGATGATTTGATCTGCTTTCATATCAGCAGGCAGGCCAGCTGCCTCAGCCTTAGGCTGGCTGAAGTATGTTTTCTCGTCAAAATGCTTAAGCATTACTTCTCCGAGTTCCTTGCCTAACTTTTGTTGTGCAGCAAGATCCAGCTTAGCCGTGCCTTCTTTCTCAGCAAGCTCCTTTAGATCAATTTTAATAAATTTACTTGTAATCGTCTCCGGCAATGGCAGCATCGGAACTTGCGGTATTTTCACATACAGCGCTTCCTCAGTCATAATCATGGGTACCGTTAACTTCATCTCCATGTCGCCTGGGACTACGATTTGCATATTCATATCGGTACGCATCGGTTTTTTCTTATATACAGCATCAACTGTAATGGTTGCATCTTTAATCATGCCTACGATTGCTGCTGTAGCAGCTGCGTTGCCTTCCAAAGTTGCCGTTTGTGGAACTTCCAATTCATCCAAGCCAAATGACATTTTTACTGCATATGAGTCCGCTTCATTAATTTTCGTCATAGCCGCCTGCAAAGCTTCCTTCGGTGGTTTTGCCGAGCTGCAGCCTGCGATAACAACCAAAATAACGGCTAACATAAGAACCGCTATTTTTTGAACATTCTTCATGTAGTATGTTCCTCCCTATCTTTTTGTGAGCACCTCCATTCTATACTAAAATAACTTCATTTAGAAGTTATATCCAAAAAATCCCGTTTCAGCGTACTGAAACGGGACGTTTGAACTAGCTTTTAACAGCACATTGATCTATCCTTGCGGGTTATGATGATCCACATGATTACGCTGCTTTGTTTTCTTAGATCCAGAAAGCGGCTCTTGCTGCCCGCCCCCGTCATTACGCTTCCGATTATTTTGCGGATTGCTTTCCGGCACCGGAATGCTGTCTGGCTTCGACATTTGGATTCCTCCTATTTAGATCTCATCGGCTTCGAGGGAAGCGTTAATTTTTTTGATGTTCTAAATCTGTTGGATGATCATGGTTCATGTCATCCTGATTGCTTCGATCGTTCTTATCCTGCTGCAATTGCTGAGCTTGATGGCTGTTAACCGCCTCAACCTCCAAAGCTTCTACCACATTAGATAAGTTTTTATCAGCCGTTCCTTGTGCCTTCGTCATAAGCAGCTCTCTCCTCTAAGCATGCGTCAAGCGTTGGAGCGCTTGAGCACATTCATGCAGATGTCTAGTGTAATTTTGGATCAGCTCTTGAATGATGTCTCCACGCTCATCGATGGATACCTTGTCTTTCTCCACATCGATAAGCTCAACCTTCACTTCACGGCTATCTACATAAGTAACTTTAAAATCAAACGAATACATTTGATGTCCGGCTGTATCGATCGTTACGCGCAGCGCTTTGGAATCTGACTCATCAGGCAGCACTCTGCTGCGGTCAGCGTCTTTTAGCGTCTCTGGCAAGGTTTGACGCCAAGCATCTGCCAAGTTTTCTTGATTCATTTGCAGTTCATCTGATTTACCCATTAAATGAAGCACCTCCACATCGTATAACATGCGAAATGCGGCATTATTTTATACGAGGGGATAGAATGAAAAAAAAGCCCAAACGCTTAGCGTCTGGGCTTGTCATGTACATTTTTAAAAATATGGAGGAGAGAGTGGGACTCGAACCCACGTGGGCTTGCGCCCTAACAGTTTTCAAGACTGCCCCGTTATGACCGCTTCGGTATCTCTCCATCGTTCATTTGTCACAAGAAATATAATACCACAGGTCAAAATAAAAATGCAAGTGTATTTTGACCATGTGGCAAAAAAAATTTTTTAAAGCTTTGTTGAATCGATCGAACTAATGCCGCCCATATACGGACGCAGTATTTCTGGAATCGTCACAGAACCGTCCGCTTGCTGGAAGTTCTCGATGATTGCCGCAAAAGTACGACCTACAGCAAGTCCCGAACCATTCAGTGTATGAACGAATTCCGGCTTGCTCTTCGTATCTCTGCGGAAACGAATACCCGCACGGCGAGCTTGGAAATCCTCTACATTTGAGCAGGACGAAATTTCACGATACGTGCCTGCACTTGGCAGCCACACTTCAAGGTCATATGTTTTAGCCGCTGTGAAGCCCATATCTCCCGTACAAAGCGTTAGAACGCGGTAAGGAAGTCCTAGTAGCTGCAAAACCTTCTCCGCGTTAGCGGTCATTTTCTCCAGCTCTTCGTATGAATCCTCCGGTTTCGTCAATTTGATCAATTCAACCTTGTTGAACTGATGCTGACGAATCAAACCACGTGTATCGCGCCCAGCAGAACCTGCTTCTGAACGGAAGCACGAGCTGTAAGCTACAAAATATTTCGGAAGCTCTTCAATCGGCAAAATCTCTTCGCGGTGCAGGTTCGTAACTGGTACCTCTGCAGTCGGAATGAGGAAATAATCCGAATCCGAAATTTTGAATAAATCCTCTTCAAACTTCGGAAGCTGACCAGTACCGATCAAGCTGTCACGATTAACAATATAAGGAGGCAATACTTCCTCATATCCGTGCTTATCGCTGTGAAGATCCATCATAAAGCTGATAAGCGCACGCTCAAGACGAGCTCCGAGGCCGCGGTAGAATGTGAAACGTGATCCCGTTACCTTCGCTGCACGCTCGAAATCCAATATGCCGAGTGATTGCGCAAGCTCCCAATGTGGCTTGGGCTCAAAATCAAAGGTTGGAACCTCGCCATTTTTGCGCAGCTCTACATTATCTTCCTCCGACTTGCCGACTGGCACGCTATCGCTAGGAATGTTCGGAATCGCTTGAGTCAGCTCAATCACTTGTACATCCAGCTCACGAAGTTCATCGTCAAGCTCTTTAATGCGGTCGCCAACCTCTCTCATCTCAAGGATAAGCGATTCTGCGTCGCCGCCTGTGCGTTTGAGTTTAGCTACATCCTGCGAAACCGTATTGCGTCTGCTCTTCAGCTGCTCCGTCTCTTGAATAAGATCACGGCGCCTAGTGTCGAGCGCAGGAAAATTAGCAATAAGATCAAGGGAAGCTCCGCGATCAAGCAGCGCTTTCTCAACCTTCTCAAATTCATTTCTTAACAATTTTACATCCAGCACGATCCAAAAGCCCCTCTCTGAAGGGAGTAATTTTATTATTGTAAACGTTTATTCCTTGCTTGCAGCTGCTTCCTTCACCATATCAACGAAGTATGCATGCAGCCTATAATCGTCCGTTAGCTCCGGATGATACGATACAGCTAGAAGATGTCCCTGTCTTGCTGTTACAATTTCATCTCGGTATGTAGACAATACGTCTACGCCTGCTCCAACTTTTTTGATCAATGGAGCTCGGATAAATACAGCGCGAACCGGTTCGTCAATACCTTTGACATCCAAATCCGTCTCAAAGCTTTCTTGTTGACGCCCGAATGCGTTTCTTGCAACGGTCATATCCATAAGGCGCAAATGCGCATCCTCTTGGCCTTCTATTTCATCAGCCAAAACGATAAGACCAGCGCAAGTGCCAAACAATGGTTTGCCTTGTGCAGAGAAATCCTTAATAGCTTCCATGAAGCCATAATTGCGCATCAGCTTGCCAATCGTCGTGCTTTCGCCGCCAGGTATAACAAGCCCTTGCAGCTCTTCAAGCTGCTCCACCCGCTTAACAGCGACCGCCTCTGCGCCCGCCGCTTCTAAGCTTCTTATATGCTCTGCCACTGCGCCTTGAAGCGCTAGTACGCCTATCTTCATCGTTCTACTCGCCTTCCTTTACGGGCAAGAGCCGGCAGCACTATTCGCGCTAAGCCGGCACCTGTATATTACAACTATTAGATACCGCGGTCTTGCATACGCTCGGAGGAGTTAAGCTTGGAAATTTCGATTCCCTTCATAGCTGCTCCCAAGTTTTTCGACACTTCAGCAATTAGCTTGTAATCTTGGTAATGTGTCGTTGCTTCAACGATTGCACGAGCGAATTTCTCTGGGTTTTCTGATGTGAAAATACCAGAACCTACGAATACGCCGTCTGCTCCAAGATGCATCATCAAAGCTGCATCGGATGGTGTAGCTACTCCACCTGCTGCGAAGTTAACGACAGGAAGCTTACCCGTTTCATGTACGTTAAGAAGCAAGTCGTAAGCTACGCCAAGAACCTTAGCTTCATGATAAAGCTCGTCCTTCGACAAACCTTGAATCTTACGAATTTGTCCGTTGATCAAGCGAAGGTGACGAACAGCCTCTACGATATTGCCTGTTCCCGGCTCACCTTTCGTACGAAGCATTGCTGCTCCCTCTTGAATACGGCGCAACGCTTCTCCAAGATCTTTTGCTCCGCATACGAATGGAATTGTAAACTCATGCTTGCTGATGTGGAATACTTCATCAGCTGGTGTAAGTACTTCACTCTCATCGATATAGTCAACGCCCATGGATTCGAGCACTTTAGCTTCTACATAATGCCCGATACGAGCCTTTGCCATAACTGGAATCGATACAACTTTCATTACTTCTTCTACGATTGTCGGATCAGCCATACGAGCTACTCCGCCCGCTGCACGAATTTCGGAAGGGACGCGCTCAAGCGCCATTACCGCTGTTGCTCCTGCTGCTTCTGCTACTTTCGCTTGCTCGGCGCTCATAACGTCCATAATGACGCCGCCTTTTTGCATTTCTGCCATGCCGCGTTTTACGCGCGATGTACCTGTTTCCATGCTAAAATCCTCCTATTTTCATCCATTAATTTGTATATTACCGCAGTTGTTCTAACCATTGATTTTACAGGATGCAAGAATAATCGACAAGCCTTGATTTGCTTTATTCCCCTGTTTTCTACTCGGATTAGAACAAATTGACGATTCCATTAAATAAACCTGAGAAAAAATCTCCAATTCCACGGAACATCAAGCGGAACCAGCCTGCTTTCGTTCCATCCTCTGTTGTAACGAGGTTAACCGTTTTTTTGAGCTCTTGTTTCGTTTCGGCATCCGTGTACTTGTAAGTTACTGTACCTACAACCGTGCCTGCTGGAATCGGAGCTACCAGCTCAGCTTCTGACTTAACATCGCTGGATACAACCTCGATTTTAGGCTCTACGCCCTTCTTAACCATAAACGTAATATCTTTTTCCGTTACGATCGGCAAGGTTTTCTTTTTACCCTTTTTAATCTTAACCGTTTTCGCTGTTTCTACCACAGATTTTGGCGCAAGCACCGTCTTTTTCTCAAAAGTGCTGAAACCGTAGTTGTACATCTTAGCCGTTTCATTGAAACGAGCAGACTTTGTAGCAGTATCCATAACGACGCTAATAAAACGCTGCTCGCCTCTTTTTACAGTACCCGTGAAGTTGTAGCCAGCAGCATTAATGAAGCCTGTTTTCATGCCGTCAACGCCTTCATAAGCTAAGTGCTTAAGGCCCTTTTGATTCACGTTTGTGCCGAGCATCCAGTTAATGTTGATGATTGGATCCTTGTCGCGTTCACGGAATTTATATTCCTGCAGCTTAGAATAATCCAAAAATTCAGGGTGCTTGCTCAAAATAATTTGTGCTAGCCTTGCCATGTCCGTCGCAGAAATAACAGTTGTCTCCGATAGACCAGTCGCACTTGTAAAAATAGCTGTTTTAAGACCCAACTCCGCAGCTACCTCATTCATCTTCTTAACAAACCCTTGCTCACTTCCAGCTATTTGCGATGCTAATGCAATCGTTGCATCATTCGCAGAACCAACTGCCATTGCTTTGTACAAATCTCTAACCGTATGTTGATCTCCTTGAGCTAAAAATACAGATGATCCATCCGATGGCGTTGAGGCCGCTTCCGCACTAGTGGTAATAACCTCATCCCAGGACAGGCGTTCATTCGTAATTTCCTCAAGAACGATATATTCCGTCATTAACTTCGTCATACTTGCTGCAGGGAGCGGCTCCTCTGAATTAACTTCATACAAAACTTGTCCTGAATCCGCATCAATTAGAATAGCAGCTTTCACTTGTAAACCTAAATCGTTTTTCGTACTTTCTCTTCCTTGATATCCATTCGCCATTGCTACCGCAGAACCAAGCGACAGCATTACCATCCAAACCGCCAAACTTGCAGCGATGACCGTCTTTATTCGAACCGGCCTTACCTTTTCCTTCAACGTCGTCTCCCCTTTTCCCACTTGGTTTGTCCGTTGTTAATTGTAACATATCGAAGCCTAACAATTAAACCTCTTCAAGCCCTAATAAGAATGAGTAATCCTTCATAAAAAAAACAGACAAGGGCGAGCGACTCTGTCGCCTTACCTTGTCTGTTATTATTGGATCTAGAAAGTATAACCTATAGGGAGTAGTTAGGAGCTTCCTTCGTAATTTGCACATCATGCGGATGGCTTTCACGAAGACCAGAGCCTGTAATGCGAACGAATTGTGTATCGTTCTTAAGCTCGTCCAAAGAAGCTGTACCGCAATAGCCCATACCTGAACGCAAGCCGCCGAGCAATTGATGCACAGTGTCAGCAAGCGGCCCTTTGTAAGGAACGCGTCCTTCGATACCTTCCGGAACAAGCTTGTTCTCGTTCTCTTGGAAGTAACGATCCTTGCTTCCTTCCTTCATAGCGCCAAGGGAGCCCATACCACGGTAGACTTTAAAGCTGCGTCCTTGGAAAATTTCAGTTTCGCCAGGGCTTTCAGCTGTACCTGCGAACAAGCTTCCGATCATAATCGCGCTTGCTCCAGATGCGATTGCTTTCGTAATGTCACCGGAGTACTTAATACCGCCGTCTGCAATAACAGGAATATTGTATTCACGAGCAACTGACGCGCAATCATAAATCGCTGTAATTTGTGGAACACCGATACCAGCGATAACGCGAGTTGTACAGATCGATCCAGGACCAATCCCTACTTTAACTACGGAAGCGCCTGCTTCGATAAGATCACGGGTAGCATCGCCAGTAGCAACGTTACCTGCAATAATAGTAAGGTCTGGGTAAGTAGCACGAAGCTTACGAACTGCATCCAAAATATTAATGTGGTGACCATGTGCCGAATCTACAACAAGAACATCAATTCCTGATTGAACCAATGCTTCTGCACGATCCATTGTATCCTTCGAAATACCAACCGCTGCTCCGCAAAGCAAGCGACCATGCTTATCCTTCGCCGCATTAGGGAATTGGATTGCTTTCTCAATATCTTTAATCGTAATAAGACCTTTAAGTGTATTGGACTCATCAATCAGCGGCAGCTTCTCAATCTTGTGCTTTTGAAGAAGGCCCTCCGCTTCCAGCAGCGTTGTGCCAACAGGTGCCGTTACAAGGTTGTTACGAGTCATAACTTCATTTATCTTAATTGAATAATCATGTACGAAACGCAAATCACGGTTGGTCAAAATACCTACAAGCTTCTTATCTTGATCAACAATCGGTACGCCTGAGATGCGGTATTTTCCCATCAATTCTTCTGCGTCGTAAACATGGTGATCAGGCGTAAGCGAAAACGGATTTGTAATTACACCGCTCTCCGAACGTTTTACACGGTCAACTTCCTCCGCTTGCTGTGTAATCGACATGTTCTTATGGATAATGCCGATACCACCCTCACGCGCAATTGCAATCGCCAATGCGGCTTCTGTAACGGTGTCCATACCAGCGCTAATGAGCGGAATGTTTAGCTTAATGTCCTCGCTTAATCGAATCGAGATGTCAACTTCCCTAGGCAGCACTTCTGATTTGCGCGGAATAAGCAGGACGTCGTCAAACGTTAGCCCTTCTTTGGCGAATTTCGTTTCCCACACGAGTATGTTCCTCCCTTATTTTAAGTACGTCTCACATATATTATTAGCAATATTAGCAGAGGGGGTATAGGCTGTCAAGGCTGATGAATACCTTTGTTCATCCTGTTTTATACTCGATTTGGAAGTCTCAAAACATGCTATTTCTTTAGAAAAAGTCAGGTAAATACGTAGTTCGTTCGGGAATACGAGATTGTAAGCGTTTAACCAATCCTATATCTCCTTCAATGCGTGCGAATTGGGCTAATTGCTCTAACTGAATATACCCAAATAGCACACTCGTAAAGGAACCAATATCCAGTTTAATTGCCTCATCTATTTTTTCACTATCGTCCTTACGACGAAGTGAAGCTTTCCCAGACGCATCGATATGAAGTAAAAAATGACCATTATTCCATGGAGCCTGAGCGTCGATCAATTGAATATGAATGTCATCAGCATGATCCGCTGCCTTAAAATCATATTGGCTCACAAAAGCTTCCGCATCCACAATTCGAGCCATAAAATAAGGTGTGATTTCCTGTTTTATTCTCGGATTGCTCAGCAAGTAGGGAAGGCGATCGTTAGATGGCATTTTTATCGTCAGCTCTTCGATCATTGAATCATGCTGTGCAAGAAATGACCATATCGCAGCTCTAGCAGGCTCATTTAAATGAACAAACTCATGAACCGTTAACCGGCTGTTTTTAACTTCATAAATGACGTATCCTTGTGCTGCTCCGCTCTTATCGTAATACAGTGCAGTTTGTCCTGTCTTTCTTCTGTTAATCCGATACTTCCACCAGAAGTCGTCACGCACCAATGAGCCATTAAATTGAGATGCATAGGCTTGATAGACATCGTTCAGCAAACCATAGTTTCCTGTAATGCGCTCAAATCTACCTTCGTATGCTATTCTTGCTGGAAGCATGTCCGTCTTAATCGTATAGGTTTTATGTTCAGTGTAGGTTTCCCATCCAAATTTACGGTAAAAGCTGAATGAAAAAGGATGAAGAAAAGAAACTGTTTGACCGTTCTCCTTCATCTCTAACAGTGATTGAACAAGTATTTGAGCAACTAGCCCCTGTCTCCTGTACTCTGGCCATGTCGCAACACCTGCAACACCTCCCATATCAAAAACCTTGCCTCCGATATATGTTTTCAGCCTTAGCACTGCAGCTTGCGCAGCCAACTGATTATCGACATACGCTCCGTACCTTACAGTAGGCTCACTCTCATACTGCTCTTTCGTTTGTTCAAGTTCTGCAGCAGAACGTTCATATTGAAATGCAAATTGAGATAAAGCCATACTCTCGTTAAATTGCTCTACATCGGTATGCTTAATAACGATACGCGTTTCCAATTCGAAGCACCTCCAAATTTGATATAACCCTATCATACCGCATAAACAACAAAAAAACCTATCGCATCACATGCGATAGGTCTTTCGTGCTTGGCGACGTCCTACTCTCCCAAGACCCTGCGGTCTAAGTACCATTGGCGCTGGAGGGCTTAACGGTCGTGTTCGGTATGGGAACGCGTGGTTCCCCTCCGCCATCGCCACCAAACGTAGCGTGTTGCACGCTGAAAACTGGATACGAAAGATTAGGCTTGCTGAAGCCTTTTTAGCTGCTGTCTACTGGATGTATGGGTCACAGTAAACGTGTTTAGGATAAGCCCTCGACCGATTAGTATTCGTCAGCTACACACATTGCTGTGCTTCCACCCCGAACCTATCAACCTCGTCGTCTTCAAGGGGTCTTACATACTGGGAAATCTCATCTTGAGGGGGGCTTCACGCTTAGATGCTTTCAGCGCTTATCCCGTCCGTACTTGGCTACCCAGCGGTGCTCCTGGCGGAACAACTGGTACACCAGCGGTACGTCCATCCCGGTCCTCTCGTACTAAGGACAGCTCCTCTCAAATTTCCTGCGCCCGCGACAGATAGGGACCGAACTGTCTCACGACGTTCTGAACCCAGCTCGCGTACCGCTTTAATGGGCGAACAGCCCAACCCTTGGGACCTACTTCAGCCCCAGGATGCGATGAGCCGACATCGAGGTGCCAAACCTCCCCGTCGATGTGGACTCTTGGGGGAGATAAGCCTGTTATCCCCAGGGTAGCTTTTATCCGTTGAGCGATGGCCCTTCCATTCGGTACCACCGGATCACTAAGCCCTACTTTCGTACCTGCTCGACTTGTAGGTCTCGCAGTCAAGCTCCCTTATGCCTTTGCACTCTTCGAATGATTTCCAACCATTCTGAGGGAACCTTTGGGCGCCTCCGTTACATTTTAGGAGGCGACCGCCCCAGTCAAACTGTCCACCTGACACGGTCCCCGAACCGGTTTCACGGTTCTAGGTTAGAACTCCGATACGATCAGGGTGGTATCCCAACGTTGCCTCCACACAAGCTGGCGCTCATGCTTCAAAGGCTCCCACCTATCCTGTACAGATCGTACCAAAGTTCAATATCAAGTTACAGTAAAGCTCCATGGGGTCTTTCCGTCTTGTCGCGGGTAACCTGCATCTTCACAGGTATTAAAATTTCACCGGATCTCTCGTTGAGACAGCGCCCAAGTCGTTACGCCATTCGTGCGGGTCAGAATTTACCTGACAAGGAATTTCGCTACCTTAGGACCGTTATAGTTACGGCCGCCGTTTACTGGGGCTTCGGTTCACAGCTTCGGGTTACCCCTAACCGCTCCCCTTAACCTTCCAGCACCGGGCAGGCGTCAGCCCGTATACTTCGCCTTACGGCTTCGCACAGACCTGTGTTTTTGCTAAACAGTCGCTTGGGCCTTTTCACTGCGGCCCCCTCGGGCTATTCACCCTACCGAGGCACCCCTTCTCCCGAAGTTACGGGGTCATTTTGCCGAGTTCCTTAACGAGAGTTCTTCCGCGCGCCTTAGCATGCTCTGCTCGCCTACCTGTGTCGGTTTGCGGTACGGGCACCTAGATCTCACTAGAGGCTTTTCTTGACAGCCGGAGTACATGACCTTCGCTACTGCAATTTTCGCTCCCCATCACAGCCCAGCCTTCATGATCGACGGATTTGCCTATCGATCAGCCTCACTGCTTGGACGGACTATTCCATCAGTCCGCGTCACTGCCCTTCTGTGTCACCCCATTGCTCAAACGATCTTCGGTGGTACAGGAATTTCAACCTGTTGTCCATCCACTACGCCTTTCGGCCTCGCGTTAGGTCCCGACTTACCCTGAGAGGACGAGCCTTCCTCAGGAACCCTTAGGCTTTCGGCGGACAAGATTCTCACTTGTCTTTTCGTTACTCATACCGGCATTCTCACTTGAATACAGTCCACCAGTCCTCACGGTCCAACTTCAATCCGTATTCAACGCTCCCCTACCCAAGTACCTAATGGTACATGTCATAGCTTCGGTGGTGTGTTTAGCCCCGTTACATTTTCGGCGCAGAGTCACTCGACCAGTGAGCTATTACGCACTCTTTAAATGATGGCTGCTTCTAAGCCAACATCCTGGTTGTCTTTGCAACTCCACATCCTTTCCCACTTAACACACACTTGGGGACCTTAGCTGATGATCTGGGCTGTTTCCCTCTTGACAATGGATCTTAGCACTCACTGTCTGACTCCCGAGTAGCACGTCTATGGCATTCGGAGTTTGACTGGACTTGGTAACCCTTGGCGGGCCCCGCACCCAATCAGTGCTCTACCTCCACGACGCTCATTCCTCGAGGCTAGCCCTAAAGCTATTTCGGGGAGAACCAGCTATCTCCGAGTTCGATTGGAATTTCTCCGCTACCCCCACCTCATCCCCGCATTTTTCAACATGCGTGGGTTCGGGCCTCCAGTGCGTGTTACCGCACCTTCACCCTGGACAGGGGTAGATCACACGGTTTCGGGTCTACGACCACGTACTTATTCGCCCTATTCAGACTCGCTTTCGCTACGGCTCCGTCTTCCCGACTTAACCTTGCACGTGATCGTAACTCGCCGGTTCATTCTACAAAAGGCACGCCATCACCCATTTAACGGGCTCTGACTTTTTGTAAGCGCACGGTTTCAGGTTCTTTTTCACTCCGCTTCCGCGGTGCTTTTCACCTTTCCCTCACGGTACTGCTTCACTATCGGTCACCAGGGAGTATTTAGCCTTGGCAGATGGTCCTGCCGGATTCCGACGGGGTTTCTCGTGTCCCGCCGTACTCAGGATCCGTCTCGGAGAGTGCTTGCTTTCGGTTACAGGGCTTTTACCTGCTCTGGCGGGCCTTTCCAGACCTCTTCGCCTACCAAACACTTTTGTAACTCCATGTGAGACGTCCTACAACCCCAAGGAGCAAGCTCCTTGGTTTGGGCTAATCCGCGTTCGCTCGCCGCTACTGACGGAATCACTATTGTTTTCTCTTCCTCAGGGTACTTAGATGTTTCAGTTCCCCTGGTATGCCTCTACCCAACCTATGTATTCAGTTGAGAGTAACTGTCCATTACGACAGCTGGGTTTCCCCATTCGGAAATCCTCGGATCAA
The DNA here is from genome assembly GCF_037976325.1 of Paenibacillus sp. FSL K6-3182. Lineage (NCBI taxonomy): Bacteria > Bacillati > Bacillota > Bacilli > Caryophanales > Paenibacillaceae > Paenibacillus > Paenibacillus sp. FSL K6-3182. The sequence goes on along the minus strand of NZ_CP150265.1, from coordinate 96,673 downwards.
TGCCTGCTTACGGCTCCCCGGGGCGGTATCGTTGTTCGCCACGTCCTTCTTCGGCTCCTGGTGCCTAGGCATCCTCCGTGCGCTCTTACTAGCTTAACCAAATGCTCAGGTGATCGCTCACCTTCGCTTACGTAAAAACAGCTTTAAAGGATGTTTCAGCAATTCTTTTTCTTTCGTTATCCAGTTTTCAAGGTGCAAATGTTTTGCGCTGAGTTTGCTTCAGAGTTAATCTTCAGCAAAGACAGTACATTATTCTTTTTGGTGGAGCCAAGCGGGATCGAACCGCTGACCTCCTGCTTGCAAGGCAGGCGCTCTCCCAGCTGAGCTATGGCCCCAAATTTAGTATGGGTACCGACTTCTCAGAGTCGATAATGGTGGGCCTTAGTGGACTCGAACCACCGACCTCACCCTTATCAGGGGTGCGCTCTAACCAGCTGAGCTAAAGGCCCATAGGTATTCCCTTTGGACTTCCTTTGAAAGATGATTAATCTTTCAAAACTGACAACGAGTAAGCGATAAACTGCCAAGTTTATCCGAACCTCATCGGGTTCGGGTATTTCCTTAGAAAGGAGGTGATCCAGCCGCACCTTCCGATACGGCTACCTTGTTACGACTTCACCCCAATCATCTACCCCACCTTCGACGGCTAGCTCCCTTGCGGGTTACCCCACCGGCTTCGGGTGTTGTAAACTCTCGTGGTGTGACGGGCGGTGTGTACAAGACCCGGGAACGTATTCACCGCGGCATGCTGATCCGCGATTACTAGCAATTCCGACTTCATGCAGGCGAGTTGCAGCCTGCAATCCGAACTGAGACCGACTTTGATAGGATTGGCTCCACCTCGCGGTTTCGCTTCCCGTTGTATCGGCCATTGTAGTACGTGTGTAGCCCAGGTCATAAGGGGCATGATGATTTGACGTCATCCCCACCTTCCTCCGGTTTGTCACCGGCAGTCATCCTAGAGTGCCCACCATAATGTGCTGGCAACTAAGATCAAGGGTTGCGCTCGTTGCGGGACTTAACCCAACATCTCACGACACGAGCTGACGACAACCATGCACCACCTGTCTCCTCTGTCCCGAAGGAAAGCCCTATCTCTAGGACGGTCAGAGGGATGTCAAGACCTGGTAAGGTTCTTCGCGTTGCTTCGAATTAAACCACATACTCCACTGCTTGTGCGGGTCCCCGTCAATTCCTTTGAGTTTCAGTCTTGCGACCGTACTCCCCAGGCGGAATGCTTAATGTGTTAACTTCGGCACCAAGGGTATTGAAACCCCTAACACCTAGCATTCATCGTTTACGGCGTGGACTACCAGGGTATCTAATCCTGTTTGCTCCCCACGCTTTCGCGCCTCAGCGTCAGTTACAGCCCAGAAAGTCGCCTTCGCCACTGGTGTTCCTCCACATCTCTACGCATTTCACCGCTACACGTGGAATTCCACTTTCCTCTTCTGTACTCAAGCTTTGCAGTTTCCCTTGCGACTTGGGGTTGAGCCCCAAGTTTAAACAACAGACTTACAAGGCCGCCTGCGCGCGCTTTACGCCCAATAATTCCGGACAACGCTTGCCCCCTACGTATTACCGCGGCTGCTGGCACGTAGTTAGCCGGGGCTTTCTTCTCAGGTACCGTCACCTTGGGAGCAGTTACTCTCCCAAGCATTCTTCCCTGGCAACAGAGCTTTACGATCCGAAAACCTTCATCACTCACGCGGCGTTGCTCCGTCAGACTTTCGTCCATTGCGGAAGATTCCCTACTGCTGCCTCCCGTAGGAGTCTGGGCCGTGTCTCAGTCCCAGTGTGGCCGATCACCCTCTCAGGTCGGCTACGCATCGTCGCCTTGGTGAGCCGTTACCTCACCAACTAGCTAATGCGCCGCGGGTCCATCTGTAAGTGATAGATTGCTCCATCTTTCCCGATTCAGTCATGCGACCATATCGCGTATCCGGTATTAGCATTCGTTTCCGAATGTTATCCCAGTCTTATAGGCAGGTTACCCACGTGTTACTCACCCGTCCGCCGCTAAGTATCAGAGGTGCAAGCACCTCATCAACTCCGCTCGACTTGCATGTATTAGGCACGCCGCCAGCGTTCGTCCTGAGCCAGGATCAAACTCTCCAAATTGATGTTTGACTTGCTCATTACTTTTTTATCGCTTTTTTCGCTTATCCCGAAGGATTTGCGAGGCAGTTATTACTCGTTGTTCAGTTTTCAAAGAGCAATCTTTTCTCTCTTGTCGACCGTGTATCTCGTTGGCGACCTAGATAATATATCATAGGCGTATATAGCATTGCAAGTGTTTTTTTCATTATTTACGAGAAAGTTTTCAACACTCCTATTTGCCTTCTAATTGCGTAATCGTTGCTTCGCTTCCTCCTCACCTATATTGAAGAAAGACATAAAAAAACGAGCTCTGCGATTTCCGCAAGCTCGTATGACTTCTAATATGTTTTTGTAACTGTATATTGAGCTGCATCCTTGATAAGCTCATACTTTTTCTTGCCCTTCTTTAGACCCGCATCAACTGTCGTATCAATCGTAACCCATTTCCCATCCAAGTACACTTCGTTCCAAGCATGATAAACATCCACATAAGTAGATTGTCCCATCAAGAGCTTCGTAGGGATATCCACGCTCCGCAGCATTGCCGCAAACAATGAAGCGTATCCGTAGCAGATATCCTTTCTCGATTTAAATGTGCGATCAATATTGGGGAGGTAATCAACTGACAGATTAGCAGCTAATTGATTATCATAACTTACATTCGTAATAATATACTCGTAGATTGCCTTTACTTTCTCCATATCCGTTTTTTTATTGCTCGCTAATTCTTTTGCCTTGACGATGGCGCTGCTCGCATTCGACCAGTCAATGTTCTGGATGGAATTCAAGTACAAAACCTTGTTGTCTTTCAAATCAAGCGTCACGGTTTCTTTCTTCGCCAGTTTGTATTTGTTTCCTGTTGTATTCTCTAGAACAGATATTGTATATTCGCCATTGCCAAGCTGCAATGGAAACTTCTCAGCTGTTTTTCCGCTAGTTAGATTATATGTATAATTTGATGCGCCTTTTGCGATCATAAGCTTCGTTTTCACTTTAGTGCTCACTGTATATTGTACGGAGACAACACCTTTATCTAAATTCCCCGTATTGAGCCAATCAGAAGAGTCCGCTTCATTTGCCTGAACGACCGTTACATGGATGGATGCAAAAAGAACAAAAGCTGCGATGACTAACATAAATTTACGCATGAATATACTCCCTTCGGTAGCTGGCTGCCATCTTACGGAAGGCCCTTTAGCTTTGCGTCCCTACCTTTCGATAGGTTTGCCATTATCGTGTGAAGCGCTATGTGATGAATTTCCCCTATACAAACAAAAAAAAGCCTGTTCATTCGGTAGCTGGCTGCCATCTTACGGAAGGCCCTTTAGCTTTGCGTCCCTACCTTTCGATAGGTTTGCCGTTATCGTGTAGCGCTTTATTAGTTCTATTCTACCATATGAATCTAGCAAATCAATAGATTGTACTACAATATCAATCATAATTTGAATGTTTTTAAGGATTGTTGTTGCAAATTCTCGATATTAGAAAAAAAAGAACCTTATGGCTTCTAAAAGCCATAAGGTTCCTTGGTCTCTTTCTTATTCAGCAGAACGCTGATCTCTCATATGAGGGAACAACAGTACATCACGAATAGATGGAGCATCTGTTAGAAGCATGATCAATCGGTCGATACCGATTCCTAGTCCGCCAGTTGGCGGCATGCCGTATTCCAGAGCGCGGATAAAGTCTTCATCCATCTCATGCGCCTCGTCATTTCCATGCTCACGCTCAACAAGCTGCGACTCGAAACGCTCACGCTGATCGATCGGATCGTTAAGCTCCGTAAATGCATTAGCATGCTCACGTGCTACGATGAATAGCTCAAAACGATCGGTGAAGCGTGGATCTGCTTCGCTCTTCTTAGCAAGCGGCGAAATAGCAACCGGATGTCCTGTAACAAAGGTTGGCTGAATAAGCGTGTGCTCACCGAACTGTTCAAAGAAAGCGTTGAGAATATGACCAAATGTCATATGCGGATCAACGGCAACTTTGTGTTCTTTCGCCAACCGATGGGCTTCCTCGTCGCTCATTTCCACGCCGAAATCTACGCCAGTCGTTTCTTTGACAAGCTCAACCATGCTGACGCGACGCCACTGAGGTGTCAAATCAATCTCTTGGCCTTGATAAGTGATTTTCGTTGTTCCAAGAACCTCTTGCGCAATATGTGCGATGACATTCTCTGTCAATGCCATAATATCCTTGTAATCAGCATAAGCCTCGTAAAGCTCAATCATTGTAAACTCTGGATTGTGGCGAGTCGAAATCCCCTCATTCCGGTATACACGGCCGATCTCATATACTTTCTCCAATCCGCCTACAATCAGTCGCTTCAAATGAAGTTCGATTGCAATACGCATGTAGAGCTGCATGTCCAGCGCATTATGATGCGTTTCGAAAGGGCGTGCTGCAGCACCGCCTGCAATGGAATGCAGTGTTGGTGTTTCTACTTCTAAATACCCGCGGGAATCTAGGTAGCGACGCATGGATTGAATGATTTTGGAACGAGTAATAAAGGTTTGTTGGACGTCGGGATTCACGATAAGGTCAACATAACGCTGACGATAACGAAGCTCTACGTCTTTCAAGCCATGATATTTATCAGGCAATGGAAGAAGCGACTTTGTCAAAACTTCAATATCACGTGCTTTGACAGAGACTTCGCCTGTATTCGTTTTGAATACAACGCCTACTACGCCAATGATGTCACCGATATCCAGCAAGTCAAAAGCTGCAAACTTATGCTCTTCAACGGAATCTTTACGAACATAAATTTGAACCTTGCCGCTCAAATCTTGAATCGTAGCAAAACCCGCTTTGCCCATACCGCGTTTCTGCATAATACGGCCAGCAATACGCACTTCAACCGCTTTTTCTTCTATTTCTTCTTTGCTGAGCCCTTCATAGGCTTGTACAATATCTTTGGCGTTATGAGTGCGTTCGAACTTTCGGCCAAATGGATCCACACCTAACCCTCTAAGCTCGTCCAATTTGTTTCTGCGAATTTGCAAGAGCTCACTTAGCTCCTGCTGTTCATTGTTTTCTTGTTCCACTTCTTTCATCTCCTTGATCATTCGGCAAAAGCAAGCAGCTGTCACCGGATTCATGCAGCAAAATCTCGTTTCGCAATAAAATATAAGCAATGTATAGACCTGTAATATACGTTCTTATATTTTAAACGTTCAAAAAGCTTCCTACAAGGAAGCTTTTTGAACCGCTCATAGCAAACATTATTTTTTGATATCGAGAATTTTGTATTGAATAATGCCGACTGGTACGCTAACTTCGACAACGGTGCCTTTTTTCTTGCCTAGAATCGCTTTACCAACCGGGCTTTCATTTGAAATCTTGTTTTGCAAAGGATCGGCTTCCGCTGTACCAACAATGGAATAATCCATTGTGTCGCCATACTCCATATCCTCAACCGTTACGATCGAACCGATGCTCACGGTATCAATATCAATATCGTCATTATTTATAATACGCGCATTGCGCAACATTTTCTCAAGGGTAAGAACGCGGCCTTCGATAAATGCTTGCTCATTCTTCGCATCTTCATATTCCGAGTTTTCGCTTATATCACCATAGCCAATTGCTACTTTAATACGTTCAGCTACTTCACGACGCTTGACCGACTTTAGGTTCTCTAATTCATCTTCGAGCTTTCGCAGCCCTTCTTGAGTCAGAATGATTTGCTTATCGTTCATCTTTCCGATTCTCCTGTCATGTGACTAATTTTTCATACCTTGTATGAATTCACTGTTACCTAATATATTACGCTTCTTATTCCTCATACCAACTGTTGTTTGAAGCGCTCTTGATGTCTTCGTTAGATTATATTGCACGATTATATTGCAAAGTTACCCTGAATGTCAATCAAAGCCAGACGACCCATTGAAACCGTTTCATTTCTGAAATGTAGAGCAGAAGCCGCATGATAGCGGCTTTTGTCGAATGGTGTCGGCTCGCTCCCGTCACGGGGTAAATCGCATAACCGATCTATTTGTATTTTAGTAGGCGTCTACTTCTGCAGAACCCGCTTCTTTGCTGAAACAGCACTGACAGCTTGGAATTCTTCGTCCTCTCCAAGCGAGTGGACGTAGTTTTCCAAAATCGCTACCATCGGATCACGGCCGGTATGTTCGAGCAGCTTTTTTGCATCCTCTGGTGAGAAAACGTCGCCATTCCCAATTACGGGAATCGATGCCGCTACTTTGACATCCTTTATAATGTCCCAATTTGCCTTACCCGTATACTACCATGCAAAATGGCCTTGTCGCTTACCATCTCCGCACATACAAGACCCGTTCCAAACTCCTTGGCAATTAATCAAAGGCAGGATAGCACACGCTTGCCATCGGCGCTAGCACCACTCTGTTCTTCATTTCGATGCCACCGATTTTCAGCATGTCACTCCTTCCTCCTCTTCTAATTGATTATGGTTCATATCTTGTGTACCAGACAGCACTATTCACGGTTATCAGACATTAATTCCTCATAGCTGATTCCGAGCGTCTTAGCGATATGATTTAATAACTTCGTATCCGTCTTCCTTGTTCCTCGCTCCAATGAGCCAAGAACGGCCACCGATACGCCAAGCTCCTTGGCCAGCTCCTGCTGAGTATAGCCCTTCAGCTTTCGAAAGGCTCTGACGCGCTGCGCCAATTGATTGTTTTCCATAACGTAATGCCTTCCTTTCCATCCAGAAGCGCTGCTTCAGATACTGCGCTTACCTCGGACTGCAGCCGATGTGTTTGATCCAAAACATCATGCAGCGGAACGAGAACGAACGACCGCTCCATCATACGCGGATGCGGCAAAGTTAATTCCTCTTGATCCATTCTGACATTATCGTATAGGAGCAGATCAAGGTCAATGGTTCTCGGTCCCCAACGAATTTGTCGAACTCTACCGAGCTGCTGCTCGTACTCCAAAAGCTGACGCAAAAGCATTAATGGAGATAGTGTCGTTCGTACAGCTAATGCCATATTGATAAAGGGCGGTTGCTCTGTGTAGCCTACCGGATCAGTCTCATACATGCCCGATACTCTGCTAACCACGATGTTTGGGTGCGCATCGATGAGGCTAATCGCTTCCAGCAGCAATTGCTCACGGTTTCCCATGTTTGATCCTAAAGCGATATATGCCTCTGCCTGTGCGCCATCAAGCGGGAATTGTTCGTCCATCATTGTCCCGCTTTCTGCGCAGTTCTACCGTTACTCCGTCAAAATGGATATCAAACGGCGGGTTAGGCTTCGTTACTCGAACCGTCACTTCATTTACCATAGTATAAACTTCCAGTACTTGCGATGCAATGTGACCTGTTAAAGCTTCGATAAGCTTAAACGGAGGGCCCTCTACAATCGTTTTCGTGAGAGCGTGGATTTCTGCATAATTCACCGTACTGTTCAAATCATCAGTTAACGCCGCTTGCTCCAAATCCATATTGAGTTCAACATCCACATAATATTTCTGGCCTAGCTTGTTTTCTTCAGGAAATACGCCGTGGTAGCCGTAAAACCTCATCCCTTTGATCAGCATTTTATCCATTATAGTCACTCTCCTAACGATGTACCTTATTCAAAATAAGAAACGGCATTTAACAACACAATTAACGTCGATATAAAATAGCGTCCGTCATAAGCGCAGTACGCTTAATTGCACGCACATCATGCACACGTACGATTTGGCAGCCGTGCGCAATGCCAAGAGCAACCGTCGCAGCTGTTCCCTCAACAAGCTCATCAACAGGCAGATTCAGCGTCTGCTTAATGAAACGTTTACGCGAGGTGCCAAGCAGCACCGGATATCCAAGTGCATGCAGCTCGGATAGACGGCCAAGCAGCTCCAGATTATCCTCATAGGTTTTGGCAAAACCAATACCCGGATCTAGCCAGATTTGATCTTCAGCGATGCCAGCCGTTCGCGCAATGCTTACACTGCCCTGCAAATCTGTAAGTACATCGGGAACAAAATCATTATAGTCTCTCGCATGGCGGTTATGATTGATGATGACAGGACAAGCATATTCAGCTGCAACTGCGGCCATATTAGGGTCACCCTTAAGCCCCCAAATGTCATTAATGATATGAGCGCCCGCCTCTAGCGCGTGCCGCGCAGTCTCAGCTTTGTATGTATCGATGGATAAAGGAATGTGCGGCAGCGCCTTACGCAAAACCTGAATAACAGGGAGGATACGCCGCAGCTCTTCCTCCACTCCCACCGGCTCAAATCCTGGACGTGTCGATTCACCGCCAATATCAATAATATCAGCGCCTTCCTCCACCATCGCTTTCGCACGGGCAAGAGCCGCATCCACACTCGTGTAGCTCCCGCCGTCCGAGAAAGAATCAGGTGTCGCATTCAAAATGCCCATAATCAACGTACGCCCGCCTAGCTCCAGCCTCGTTCCGCTGCCAAACTCATATGCTCTTTTATAGAAATTTGGTTGTTGATCCATTGTTAGACCGCCATCCTTCTTCTTAATGTTACATGATTACAGAGCTTAGATAGCTCCAGCATCACCGTCAATTGTCGTCTGTCGGTAAAGGGTAAGCAATTGCTTCGTAATAGTCCCTGCTTGACCGTTGCCGATAACTCTACTCACCCCGCCGGCTTCTGATAACAGAGTAACGGGAACGAGCTCCTGAATGGAATTAGTGAGCCATATCTCGTCGGCCGTTTGCAGCTTCTCCAAGCTATAAAGGCCCTCTTCGGTTTCATACCCTGCACTGCCAGCCAGCTCCAGAACTCGCTCGCGCGTTATGCCCGGCAATATGCCGGTGGCCAGTTCAGGCGTATATACAACATTGTCCTTAGCAAAAAACAAGTTGCTCACGATTCCCTCCGCCAACCATCCTTCTCGGCTGAGCATAAGACCCTCGGCCCCAGGCGCAGCACCACTGGCAAGCAGCTCTCGCTTAGCAATAATATTGTTCATATAATGGAGAGACTTAAAGCGAACCTCGCCCTCAGGCGTATTCCTCCTTGTCTGCAAAAGCCGCAGCTCCCGTCCGCGCATATGAACCGCATCATTAACCGGCGGCAAAGCCTTTACAAGCATTAACACATTCGGCTGTTCATAATCTCCTGTCGGCAACCCTAGCTCAGCTTCGCCTGCACTGACGGTTAGTCTTATATAGCCATCTTTTAATTCATTCGCCTCAAGAAGCTCGTTAACAGAGCTGCGCAGCTCCTCCATATTAGGCGTGTACTGAATTCCTAGCTGATCACAACCTGAGCATAATCGCTTCATATGCCTGTCTAGTAAGTAAGGTTTCCCCTCATACGTGCGGAAAGTCTCGAACAAACCTATACCGTACAAAAAGCCGTGATCATAAACTGAGATCACGGCTTCGCTCGCATCCATTACGGAGCCGTTCAGTTCGACCTTCATCGCACTGCGCCCGTCCGATTTTGCAAGAAATTACGAAGCATCGTCAAGCCATGCTCCGTTATAATGGACTCAGGGTGAAATTGCACCCCTTCAATCGCATATTCCTTATGACGCAAACCCATAATTTCTCCTTCATCGGTTTCCGCTGTTATTTCCAAGCAATCAGGCAGCGTTTCACGGCGTACGATAAGAGAATGATAGCGAGTAGCGGTAAAAGGTGATGGCAAACCTTCAAACACAGATTTTCCTTGATGATAAATGGCAGACGTTTTGCCGTGCATCAGCTTCTCCGCACGTACCACTTCCCCGCCAAATGCTTGTCCGATCGATTGATGACCAAGACATACGCCAAAAATCGGGATTTTACCTTTAAAATGCTCGATTAGAGATAAACTAATGCCCGCTTCATTCGGTGAACACGGACCTGGTGATATTAGAATATGATCGGGCGCTAATTCTTCGATTCCGGCTAAATCTATTTCGTCGTTTCTTTTTACCGTAATATCTTCCCCAAGCTCACCCAAATACTGTACTAAATTGTACGTAAAGGAATCATAATTATCGATGACAAGTATCATGTTAAGGCTCCCCCTTTTTCCGTTTCCGCTGCCAAATCGACTGCTGCAAACCGTTCGCTGTACTGAATGGCCTTCCATAATGCCTTCGCCTTGTTTAGCGATTCTTTATATTCCCGCTCCGGCTCAGAATCAATAACGATGCCTGCTCCCGCTTGAATATGAACAACGCCTTCCTGAAGCACCATTGTTCTAATAATAATATTAAATTCCATATCCCCGCTGTAGTCAATCCATCCAAGCGAGCCGGTATACGGTCCTCTGCGTGTCGGTTCAAGCTCTTCTATGATTTCCATTGTGCGAATTTTTGGAGCACCTGTAATCGTTCCTCCGGGGAAGGTAGCCGATATAACATCGTAAGCATCTTTGCCGTTTGCAAGCTGTCCTACTACCTGAGAAACAAGATGCATAACATGTGAGTATTGTTCAATAACCATAAACTCTTCGACCTTAACCGTACCATAAGTAGAAATCCGCCCAAGATCGTTCCGCTCCAAGTCAACGAGCATAATATGCTCCGCCCGCTCCTTCTCATTCGTGAGAAGTTCGTCAGCTAGGCGCCGATCCTCTTCCTCCGTTCGCCCGCGTCTACGCGTTCCAGCAATCGGTCTTGTGATCAGCTTGTTGTCATTGAGCTCAACGAGAAGCTCAGGGGATGCAGATACAATCTGAAAATCAGGGCAACGCAGAAACCCCATATATGGCGATGGGTTAACTAGTCGAATCCATTCATAAAGTTCTTCCGGAGCAGCCGCAATCGCCTTGATCTGACGAACGGACAAATTCACTTGAAAAACGTCACCCTGCTCAATATATCGCTGAATGCTGCGAACAGCGTCCATGTATGCTTGCTTCGAGAAAGGCGATGTGATGCCAGTAATCGAATCCACATCCAATTGCAATAAATCATCTGTCAACAAGCGCTGACGTTCTGCTCGAAGCGATATCGCCTTCGCCTGGGCACGCTCTTCATCAAACCAGGTTAACCAGTAGTCGGTCATCCCTTCCGCTCTAGATGAAGCACGATCATAAGCAGCACGCAGCTCCTCTTGATCCGCATTTTGATCTATTTTTGAATGGACAGCACAATACACTTTTGATTGCTCGTGGTCGATTATCCATATCTCATTCATTTGCATGAATAAATAATCGGGAATATCCTGATTATCCTCGGCTAGCACCGGCAATCGTTCGATCGAACGGATGACATCGTAACCCCAGAATCCGATACAGCCGCCAACCCACTTAGGCCCATTCTCAAGCTTCGGCCCCAGTAAGCCGCTCATCCATTCTCTCACAACCTCAAGCGGCTTACCTTCCCAGCGGCGCTTGCTCTGATCCTCTAGCGAATGGAATTGTATAGACTCTGCTTGCAGCCCTTTTCCACGGATAACCCCGTCAGGATGCAATCCCAAATACGTATATCGTCCGTCCTTGCCGCTTTCTAATACAAAAGCATGCGGCGAAGCGTCCTGCCATACTTCTTCCCATGACGTTACGTTCGCCCGATTACCGAACTCAAAGGGTAATTCTTTAACGAATGGCAGCGTCGTATATTTCTGTTCGGCGTGCCACCGAGTCCATTGCTCTATCGCGGTGATCATCACCTTCAACCCCCGAATACTTGACTTATTTTGCTCAGTATACAGAATAGCTAAGTAAAAAGAAAGCCTTCCATTCCGAGGAATGAAAGGCTGTTCGATATAGGCAGTAAAAATTAGTTTTCGAAGTTGAACAGCGGTGTGGAAAGGTAGCGTTCGCCGTTGCTTGGAACAATCGCAACAACACGTTTTCCTTCGCCAAGCTCTTTCGCAACTTGCAATGCCGCATAGATCGCTGCGCCAGAGGAAATTCCGCAAAGAATGCCTTCTTCTTTCGCTGCACGACGAGCGTATTCAAACGCATCTTCGTTCTCAATTGTAATGACAGCATCGTAGATATCACGGTTCAAAATATCAGGAACAAAGTTTGCGCCGATACCTTGAATTTTGTGAGCACCTGGTTTGCCGCCAGAGAGGATAGGTGAAGCAGCAGGCTCTACCGCGTAAATTTTAATACCGTCGAAGTTTTTCTTAAGCACTTCACCAGTACCTGAAATCGTTCCGCCAGTTCCGATACCGGCAACGAACGCATCAAGCTTACCATCAAGGGAGTTGATCGCTTCGACGATCTCAGGACCTGTCGTTTCGCGGTGAACCTTAACGTTTGCTTGGTTTTTGAATTGTTGCGGCAGGAAGTAGTTCGTGTTCTCAGCAGCTAGTTCTTCCGCTTTGCGAACAGCACCGTTCATACCTTCAGAACCTGGCGTCAATACAAGCTCTGCACCGTAAGCGCGAAGCAGGTTGCGACGCTCAATACTCATCGTTTCAGGCATAACAAGAATAGCCTTATAGCCTTTTGCAGCTGCTACAAGTGCTAGTCCAATTCCTGTATTTCCGCTAGTAGGCTCAATAATAGTATCGCCTGGTTTTATGATTCCCTCTTGCTCAGCTACCTCAATCATACTGATTGCAATACGGTCTTTTACACTTGCACCTGGATTTTGATATTCAAGTTTCACATAAACTTCTGCACTGCCCTCAGGCACGAGACGGTTTAAACGAACAAGCGGAGTGTCACCGATAAGATCTAGAACACTTTGTACAATTTTGGCCATGGAAATAACTGCCTCCTTATTCCGACTAATTCAGTTGGTATTTTCACTAATTACATCTTAACAATCTCTTGCATCCGTTGTCAATAGTGACTTTAACGCTCCACTGAAAACGCAGCACCGGGCAAAGCTATTCTGTTTTCACAGCATCATATTTCTCTAGCAGCTTATCCTCAATTTTGGTCAATGAGTCAGCACGTTCAAGCGCCAGCTGCTTGCGTACAGTATCTTGCAGCCTGCCTCCCGACATATTCGTTGTCATTTGGCGCTCGATAAGACGAATAACCGCATAACCCCCGTCTATCTTAATCGGACCGGCAATTTCAGCTACCCGCAAACGACTGGCTGTTTCCATCATTTCGCGGTTATAAAATGGGTCATCTTTATCAATCAAGCCGAGATCGCCGCCTGTATCTGCCGTAAATGAATCAATGGAATAGGAATGTGCCATCTCAGCGAAATCCTCGCCATCCGATAAAAGCCCCATCACGGAGTTAGCTTCCTTCATCGTCTCCGTTATAATCCATTGCAGATGCAGCTGCATTTTCTCATCAAATTCCTCAGGATGATCGGTTATATAGCGTTCAACCTCTTCATCTGAAACATGAATGCTTCGCACGACGATTTTCTCCAGAAGCAAGCGGTAATGCAAGTCCTCCAACACCTGTTCCCGGCTCATGCCTAATTGCTCTTGCATGACTTCAAAAAAACGTTCTTCACTATCGTAGCCTTCAATCATTTTATCAAGCTCACGGCTTTGCTCTTCAGCAAGTATGCTAAGCTCAGAGGCTGCAGCTTCTAAATCAATCGCTTTATGAACCATTAACGTGCGCAGAACGGCAGCTCCATATTGCGAATGAAGCTCACCTTCCAAATCTGCAAGCGTAATGTTTTCCTTGCCCACTTTAGCGATAACACGACTACCATCCGATTGATTCGTTGGTGTTTGGCCTGGCTTGCTCGGTTCAGCCGTTTCTTCCCCACTGCCGACATTCGTTGGCTGCTGATTATCCAGCTGTCGATCATGACCCGGCCACACTCTAATTACGACGACTACCGATAATACCACCATGCATACGGCTTGAAGGATGACAACGGCCTTCAGCACCTCGTATTTCCTCATTGCCCTAATGCCTCCGATTATTGGATCGGCTTTGGTTTCGCTTGTTCAAGCAGCAGCTTTAGCTGAGCCCGTTCAAATGTATACGCTTCGTTGCAAAATTGGCAAACGACTTCCGCTTTTCCATCTTCATCAATAATTTGTTGCAGCTCATGCTCACCTAAACTGAGAAGTGTCTGCTCTACACGCTCGGAGGAACAGAAGCATTGAAACTTCAAGTCCATCGTATCGTGAATGTGAAGGTCGCCATCTTCCCCTACAATCCTGCGCAGCAGCCCCTCCGGTGACTCTCCTTGATCAAGCAAGGTCGTTACAGGGGGCATCGATCCAACCGCTTGCTCCAGTTTTGTAATCTCATCGTCCGTCAAACCAGGCATAAGCTGAACGATAAACCCACCAGCATGCAGCACCGAGTTATCTGTATCCACCAAGACGCCAAGACCAACCGCCGAAGGCGTTTGTTCGGAGACCGCGAAATAGTATGTGAAATCCTCGCCGAGTTCACCCGATACAATCGGAATACTGCCACGGTATGGTTCCTTCATCCCTAAATCCTTTGTAATATGAAGATAACCAGTGCGTCCAACAGCTCCGGCTACGTCAAGCTTACCCAGTGCGTTGCTTGCCAAATGCACTTCAGGATGATCAACGTATCCGCGAACCTCTCCGTCTGCATTGGCATCAACAACGATCTGGCCGATTGGACCGTCGCCCTTTACTTGAATCGTCAGTTTTTCTTGCCCTTTCAGCATAGCGCCCATAATAGCACCTGCTGTTAATGTACGCCCTAACGCTGCTGTAGCCGTTGGATATGTACCATGCCTTTGGCGAAGCTCTTCAACAAGCTGAGTCGTGCGAGCCGCGAACACTCGAATCTTGCCATTCCATGCCGTCCCTCGCACCAGCACGTCCTTCAGCTGATTTTCCATCAAAATCCCTCCTGATTGCGTTCATATATAATTCTCAATCCTTCAAGTGTGAGCAGCGGATCAACCTCTTCTATCGTTTCCGATTCAGCAGCGATTAACTCAGCTAAGCCGCCGGTTGCGATTACACGTGGTGTGACACCGAATTCTGTGCGTATCCGTTTAACAATACCGTCAACCTGTCCTGCGTATCCAAAAATAATGCCAGCCTGCATCGATGTCACAGGATTGCGTCCAATGACACTCTTCGGCTTCACAAGCTCAATACGCGGCAGCTTAGCGGCGCGCTGATAAAGCGCTTCGGTAGAAATGCCGATCCCCGGAACAATGGCACCGCCCAAGTAATTGCCGCCTTCATCAATATAGTCAAAGGTCGTTGCTGTACCGAAATCAACAACAATAAGCGGTGAGCCGTATTTTACGATGCCCGCCACCGAATTGACGATCCGATCAGCCCCAACCTCACGTGGATTCTCATAGCGGATGTTTAATCCGGTTTTGACGCCAGGCCCTACGACTAGGGGAACTTTACGCAAATATTTGAGACAAAGCTGCTCGAGTGTCCGCATCAACGGTGGAACAACCGATGAAATAATGACGCCTTCCATTTGTTCCAGCTTCACGCCCGCATAATGAAACAGATTATGAATGTTAATGCCGTATTCATCTACTGTAGCAGAACGATTGGTGCTCAGCCGCCAATGGTGCAAAAGTTCTTTTCCTTTATAGATGCCTAGCACAATATTCGTATTTCCAACATCAATGACGAGGATCAAAGCGACTCCACACCCTTCTTCTCATTCAAATCCAAGCTAATATCGAGCGCATGGAAGGAATAAGTCAATCCGCCTACCGAAATGACATCAACGCCGCTAGCTGCGATACCTTTAACGGTTTCTAAAGAGACACCGCCAGATGCTTCTACGATAACGTGAGGAGAAGCTGCTTTAATTCGAGCTACACATTCCTTCATCAAATCTGTAGACATATTGTCCAGCATAATAATGTCTGCGCCACAAGCAAGCGCTTCGTCCACTTGCACTAACGATTCTGTCTCTACTTCAATTTTCATTGTGTGTGGAATTTTACTGCGCGCAGCTTCAACCGCAGCACGAATGCCGCCAGAGCCTTTAATATGGTTATCTTTAATCATAACTGCATCATATAAACCGAATCGGTGGTTAGCGCCGCCCCCCACACGCACTGCATACTTCTCCAGCATCCGATGGCCTGGGGTTGTCTTGCGAGTATCGACAAGCCGAACCGGCAATCCTTCAAGCGCATCGATGAAAGAACGTGTCTTAGTCGCAATGCCCGACAGCCGTTGCATTAAGTTAAGCGCAAGTCGCTCTCCGGTTAATAGGCTATGCGTACTGCCCTCTACGGTGGCGATAATTGTACCCTTGTTTACATACTCGCCATCCTGTACTTTGGAATCAAAGACAAGTGACGAATCAACAACCTCAAATACGAGCTTCGCAATCGGAAGCCCTGCAATTATACCGCTTTCCTTTACATGGATAACCGCTTTGGAACGCGAGTCCCTTGGAATCGTCGTTTCGGTCGTAATATCCCCACTGCCTATATCCTCTGCAAGCCATCCGCGAATTTGCTCGCGCACTGCTGCATTATAACCGCCTGCCATCCATTCAAACATCCTCTATTCGCTCCTCCGTCAATCCATATAGACGGTGTAACACCGTATGCTTTCTCCACATTGCATCATCGCGTACCGGGAAATCCTCACGGAAATGAGCTCCACGGCTTTCCTCCCGAGAGAGTGCAGCTTCCGTAGTCAGCAGGGCACAGGTGAGCAGATTAGCAAATTCGTATTCCTCACGCCCCGTCAGAACGGATTGATAGATAGGCAACTGCCGTTTCAATTCCTCAAGACCCTTCATAAGACCACTTGCATCGCGGCGCAAGCCAGCGTAACGGACCATAATCTTTTGCAGCTTAAGCCGTCTTTCTACGACAGCTTGGATTGATGTACTGCTCCGTTCTATCTCATTACTAATAATAGGCTGAACCGTAAGACTTGGAAGCTCATCGATTCGTTTTACAATTCTTCTGCCAAATACAATGGCCTCGGATAGCGAATTGCTCGCTAATCGATTAGCGCCGTGTACACCTGTTGAGGATACTTCGCCGCAAGCGAATAAACGCTTTATATTCGTTTCCCCATTTAGGTCGGTTTTCACTCCGCCCATCATATAATGCATAGCTGGCGCAACCGGAATCCAGTCCGACGTCAGGTCGAGGCCGTATTTTAAGCAATATTCATATATAGTAGGAAAACGGTGCTTCACCATTTCCGGTGATTCATGTGTAATATCAATATAAACGAAAGTCGATTTCGTCTCTTCCATTTCACTGACGATGGCTCTCGCCACAACATCACGCGGTGCCAGCTCCAGCTGTTCATGGTAGCGTTCCATGAAGCGCTCTCCCTTAATATTACGAAGATACGCCCCTTCGCCGCGCACAGCCTCTGATATCAAAAACCTTGGCGCGCCTGGATAACATAGAGAGGTAGGGTGGAACTGAATAAACTCGACATCCTGTATGTATGCCCCTGCTCGATAAGCCATCGCAATGCCGTCTCCTGTGGCAACCTCAGGATTTGTCGTGTAACGGTACAACTGCCCAGCCCCGCCTGAGCTTAAGATGACGGCTTTGCCTCTTACAAACAAACGCGCACCGCTCGGCTTCTGTACAATGACACCACAGCATTCGCCGTCCTGAGTAACCAAATCAATAACAAAATGGTCGTCCCAAACTTCGATCTTAGGATTGGCAATAGCCGTTTCGGACAATGCTCGTACGATCTCGAAACCCGTAGCATCCCCGTTAGCATGCAAAATACGCCGCTGGCTATGCGCTCCTTCCTTCGTAAGCGCAAACTCGCCATTCTCCAGATCGAATTGCGTTCCCATCTTTATTAAGCTGCGAACACCTTTGGGTCCCTCGTGAACGAGTACATCAACCGCTTCATTAGAACATAAGCCTGCACCCGCTACGAGTGTATCTTGTCTATGGTAAGCCGGTGAATCCTCATCCGAAATAACCGCAGCGATACCGCCCTGTGCATAACGCGTATTGCTGTCGAGCAGCGATTTTTTCGTAATCATGAGGACAGAATTGTTTTCACTTGCTCGTATAGCGGTAAAAAGACCGGCAATGCCGGCCCCAATTACGATCACATCTTTTTCTATAACAGGCAGCTCACTTAACTGCACATCGACTAAATATCTAGGAATCATCATTGGCTCCTCCAAGCGTAGAAGCAGCGCATACTACTTCACGAGTAGCATGCGCTCCAAGGATAAACGGGCTTGATCTGCAACATGTGGCGGTACGTAGATTTGAGGCTGCATCGTTTCCAAGCATTTCACTAGCTTCTTCAAATTATTTACTTTCATGTTAGGGCACACCAAATATTTAGATGCAAAATGAAAAGTTTTACCTGGGCTGTCTAAACGAAGCTGATAGCCAGTGCCATCTTCTGTTCCCACGATAAATTCTTGGCAATCTGATTCTTTACAATATTTAATAATAGCGGTTGTACTGCCTACAAAGTCGCCTAGCTCAACGACTTCAGGACGACATTCCGGATGCACAACGAATTGCGCATTAGGATATTTCGCTTTCATTTCTTCTACGTCTTTAACCGTCAGCATATCGTGCGTATTGCAGTAACCTTCCCAGATAATCATTTTCTTATCGGTATTCTGCTGCACATAGTGGCCTAGGTTCTTATCTGGTACCCAGATGATCTCGTCGCCTTCAACCGAATTGACAACTTTAACCGCATTTGCCGATGTGCAGCAAATATCAGTCTCAGCTTTGATCTCAGCAGACGAGTTAATGTAAGTAACGACTTTTGCATTCGGGTGCTGCGCTTTCAGCTTACGCAAGCCATCAACACTTACCATGTCGGCCATCGGACAGCCCGCACGCTCGTCGGGAATGATAACGGTTTTATTAGGAGCCAAAATTTTTGCGCTCTCACCCATAAAGTGAACGCCGCAAAAAACAATAACTTCAGCATCCGTTTGTGCAGCCTTCTGCGCAAGCAGGAAGGAATCTCCACGGAAATCAGCTACCTCTTGAATTTCATCACGTTGATAATAATGAGCTAAAATGATAGCATTCCGTTCTTTCTTCAACTGTAACAACCGTTCACGCAGCTCTCGGTTTTGCTCCGCCTTGCGTTCCAGTGCCAGTGCTTCCACAGTAGATCCTCTCCTCTTATGAGGGATGGGCGATAACCCATTCCGTTATACGGCAAGCTGAACTTTGTGAATTGATGCACAAACTTAGAAAGTCGCTTACCTATAGTTTAAACCAAAAGGGATAAATTCATTTGATTAAGTTTTAATTTACACGCGGTAGATGCTACTGTCAATGCGTTAAAGGCCTTTTTAAGGCAGCAATTTAAAATAAATTATTTTGATCGCTGTATCTCACTCACATTCTTCGTAAATGAACCTTTTTTACTATATAATCGCGACCTCCGTCATCACTTATATTAGCAACGAAATAAAAAAAGTCTCTCTCCGCGATGGAGAGAGACCATTTTGAATTATCTTTTTGCTGGATCGTAAGGTTGACCAAGTGCTGATGGCGCATTTGAACGACCAACAGCTCCTGCCAAAACGATCAATGTCAAAACGTATGGCAGCATGTAGAAAAATTCAACTGGAATATGCTGCGAGAATTCAAAGCGCTGTGCAAAGCTTCTAAGCGCCTGAGCTAGACCGAAGAACATTGCTGCTCCTACAACGCCAAGCGGATTCCATTTGCCGAAAATCAGTGCTGCGAGCGCAATAAATCCTTGCCCAGAAATCGTATTATGCGCAAAGCTGCTTGTCGTCGTCAACGTAATTGTCGCACCGCCAAGACCTGCAAGCGCGCCGCTAAGCAATACGCCGATATAACGGTATTTCGTTACGCTGATACCAACGGTATCCGCAGAGCTCGGATGTTCGCCCACCGCACGTAGACGCAAGCCAAACGGCGTATGGAACAAGACGAAATAACTGACTACTGCGATAGCTAGGACAATATACGTCGTCGGATACGCGGTGAAAATAGCTTTCCCGAGCAACGGAATATCAGATAAAAAAGGTATTTTCACTTTGTGGAACACATTAGCCAAAAGCGGCGTTTGACCTGATCCATCATAAAGGCTTTTGGTTAGGTAAAGCGCTAAGCCAAGCGATAGAATGTTAATAACGACACCGACGACGGTTTGATCCGCACGGAATGTGATCGTTGATATCGCATGCAATAAAGCGAATAACGTACCATAAATAGCTGCAGCTATAAATCCAATCCACGGTGAAGCACTGCCTAACCCAGCTTGTATCGCATACTCCGTTGCAACTGCCGCGGCGAACGCTCCTGAAACCATCAAGCCCTCTAGTCCGATGTTCACAACACCTGAGCGCTCTGAGTACATACCGCCAAGCGCTGTAAAAATGAGTGCGGTGGAGAACACGAGCGTTGTATTAATAAGTTGTCCAATGATGTCTAGCACGTTCATCCTACACCGCCTCCTTCCGCTTGCTTGCACGTTTATTTAGAAAAGGCTTTAAGAACCACTTCACCAATCCATGCGAAGCAACGAAGAAAATAACGGCGCCGATTACGATACGCACGACCTCAGGAGGAACACCCGCACCAAAGCTCATGCCTGCTGAACCGTAGCTGAGTCCACCGAATAAAATTGCGCCAAGGAATACACCTATCGGCGTATTGCCGCCAAGGAGCGCTACCGCAATACCATCAAATCCATAGCCTGGAGAAGCGGCCATAACGGTCTGGTTGCCGAACACGCCTAAAATTTCAAACACGCCGCCCAGACCAGCGAATACTCCGCTTATAAACATCGACTTAACCATCGTTACGTTAACGTTCATACCTGCATATAACGCAGCATCCGGATTATGTCCAACAGCACGAAGCTCGTAGCCTTGTTTCGTACGCCATAATACGAAATAAAACACAACGATACAAATGAGAGCAACTACCGTACCCCAGTGCATACGAGCGTTGTCTGTCAATTTAATAAGCCAATCAATTTTCACCATAGCTGATTCATGAACCGGCATCGACTTCTGCTGGCCTTTCTCAACAAGAAACTTCGCAATGATAAAATTGGAGAGGAACAATGCGATCCAATTCAGCATGATGGATGAAATCACTTCATTTACTCCACGCTTCGCTTTCAAGTAACCAGCAATACCCGCCCATAGGCCGCCGAATACAGCACCCGTAATTACAGCTAGAGGCGCATGTATATACCATGGCAGGTCGAGCAGCACGCCTACGATTGTTGCGCCAGTCATGCCCATTACAAATTGTCCCTCAACACCGATATTGAATAGACCTGTACGGAAAGCGAAGGAAACGGCTAAACCTGTAAAGATCAATGGTGTAATTGCTCGAACCGCTTCTCCCATATTGTAAGGAGTGCTAAACAGCTTATTGATTAAAGAAGTATACGCTAGAATCGGATCGTACCCTCCAGCAAGCATGGCAATGGCGCCAACCACAAATCCAAGAATGATTGACACAATTGGAATAAGGATAGACGATTTATTAAATATTTTTTTCAAGGTTTCCATATACGCTATCCTCTCCCCTCTGATGCAGGTACAGCTATTTTGTTACCAGCCATCATAAGTCCAAGCTGCTGATCATCTCTTTGCTCAGCATCAACCTCACCCATTAGCTTGCCTTCATACATGACCGCAATTCGATCGGACAGTGCATACAGCTCATCAAGCTCAAATGATACGAGTAAAATCGCTTTTCCTTCGTTACGAGCTTGTACCAACCGCTTGTGCACAAATTCAATCGCACCGATGTCGAGACCGCGTGTAGGCTGAACCGCAATTAACAAATCAGGATCTTTATGAAGCTCCCGTGCGATAATAGCCTTCTGCTGGTTTCCTCCAGACAACTGACGAGCATGCGTATGAATACCTGATGAGCGAACATCAAATTCGTTAACAAGCTTTTCAGACAGCTTGTCCATGCTGTTGTAATCAATAAACATAGAACGGCCGAATTCCGGCTCAAAATACGTATTCAAAATCATATTTTCACTAACCGAGAAATCTAGCACCAGCCCATGCTTATGCCGATCCTCTGGTATATGCCCTACTCCCGCAACCGATATTTGGCGCGGAGAATGATTCGTCATATCCTTGCCATTCAGCTTAACGCTGCCGCCGTCCAGCTTGCGCATACCTGTTATAGCGTAAATGAGTTCGCTTTGCCCATTGCCATCAACACCGGCTATGCCAAAAATCTCTCCTGCACGAATGTTGAAGCTGGTACCATCCAATACATTCTTGCCTTGATCACCTTTCATCTGCAATCCATCCACAGATAAAATAACTTCGCCAGGCTCGTTCTTCGTCTTCTTCACCTCGAAGGATACGTCCCTGCCGACCATTAATTCCGCAAGCTGCTGCTCATTCGTCTCATCTGTAGTTACTGTCTTGATAACCTTGCCGCGTCGAATAACGGTTACAGCATCTGCAAGAGCCATTACTTCTTTCAATTTATGCGTAATGATAATAATCGACTTTCCTTCAGCAGCCAGGTTGCGAATGATTTCGATTAGCTCCTCAATTTCCTGCACCGTCAAAACAGCTGTCGGCTCATCAAAAATAACGATTTCGGCGCCGCGATACAACGTTTTCAGAATTTCAACACGCTGCTGCATGCCTACTGTAATATCTTTAATTCGCGCCTGAGGGTCTACATTCAGACCATAACGTTCGGATATCGCCCGAACCTTCTCATTAGCGAGCTTGTAGTCGATTTTCATACCTTTAACAGGCTCATTGCCAAGCACAATATTTTCTGCAACGGTAAAAGGCTGTACGAGTTTAAAATGTTGATGAACCATGCCGATGCCAAGGTCAATTGCTTTAGAAGCACCCTCAATGACTGTCTTCTCACCATTAACCCAAATCTCGCCCTCGTCCGGTTGATATAGTCCGAACACAATGTTCATTAGGGTCGATTTCCCTGCGCCATTCTCGCCAAGCAGCGCATGAATCTGACCTTTCTTCAATTCAAAATTTATGGAATCGTTAGCTACCAATCCGGGAAACCGCTTTGTAATTCCCTTTAACTGTACAGCCGCCTTGCTCCGGTCCATTCCTCATCATCTCCCCGGTTTTTACTGCTTGAATATGCATAAAAAATTTGACATTAAAAGCACTTACTTATCCCAACAAAGAACAAAGACCGGCCGAAGCCGGTCTTGTCTGATTCATCAACAAACGATCCTCAATCAAAGGATACCATTGAATGGAGAAAACTATTCAGTAGGTACTTTAATTTCGCCGCTAACGATTTTTGCTTTGTATTTCTCTACTTCAGCAAGAACATCAGCTGGAACGTTTTTCTTAGATGTTTCTGGCAAGCCTACTGCATCGTCTTTCAAACCTAGCTCTTGTACAGTTCCGCCAGCCCATGTTCCAGCGAGTAGATCTTTGGATACTTTATGAACCGCAGTTTCAACGCCCTTCATCATGGACGTTAGTGTAATTTCATCACCGAACTCAAGTGATTGGTCTTTATCTACACCAATAACCCAAACGTTTTCACCATTGTCTTTACGCGCTTTACCTTCATTGAACACACCATTGCCAGTAGCGCCAGCAGCGTGGAAAATAATATCAGCACCGCCATCGTACATTGTTGATGCAGCCAATTTACCAAGGTCAGGTTTACCAAAGTCACCTGCATAGTTAACTTCAACTTTAACATCCGGTTTAACCGCAGCAACACCAGCTTTGAAGCCTGCTTCAAATTTCTTGATAACCGGAATCTCCATACCGCCAACGAATCCAACTTTATTTGTTTTTGTCATCAAACCTGCAACGACACCAACAAGGAAAGATCCTTCGTTTTCAGCGAAAGTAATAGAAGCAACGTTTGGCGCTTCAACTACGCTGTCAATTACTGCTAGCTTAGCATCTGGATTTTCTTTAGCCACTTTGCTTAGTGCATCATTAAACAAGAAACCGATACCCCAAGTAAGGTCATATCCTTCTTTAACGAAGCTGTTTAGGTTCGGCTCCATGTCTGCTTCGCCTTTACTTTCCAAGAACTTCGTTTCCGCACCAGTCTCAGCAGTTACTTTCTGAAGAGCTTCCCATGCGCTTTGGTTAAAGGATTTATCGTGTACGCCGCCAACATCAGTAACCATACCAATTTTCTTGCCTTTTCCAGTACCATCGTTTTCAACTGCAGGCGTAGTACCTTTATCTCCGTTCGTGCCACCCTCGTTGTTTTTCTTCCCTCCGCAAGCTGACAACACTAGTGTCAACGCGATCATCATTACAAGCATAAAGCTAAATGTCTTTTTCATGAGTTTTTTCTCCCCTGCTCTAATTTTTGTGTAACTTGGCAACCCCTGTTACATTCTTATTCTTGCTGATACTGGCCGCTATTATTTCATTATAGTTACAAAAAAATAAACGTCAATAACTTATGTCAGTTTAAGTGACATAAAAACGTTATGACCGTCATCATGTAACATCTATGTAACGTATGACCAATATAGACAAAACCTCCATGTAAGCATTTCTGTTTTTCATCCGAGGTTTATACACGTATTATAGGCTAAATCCGAACATTAATAAAGAAAAAAATAGTCGCCCGCTACTCTTTACAAGTAGCAAAGCGACTATCGTTAACAATTATCCATAAAATACTATTCGTTCTTATCTGGATCTTCTGTTACATCACGTTTCTCAAGGTTCGGAGCTTTCGCTTCGTCCTGATCACGAGTTTGGATGCGCACCTTTACGTCTCCAACCGTCTCAATAATAGGCTCGGTTGTCGGCTCATTTGTTTCAACTGCATCAGTAGAAGGACCGCCTTCCAAAGTACCAGTCTCAACCAAACGTTTGATTTGATCCATTTCGAGCGTTTCTTCATTAAGCAGTGTTTGAGCAATCAAATGCATTTCTTTGCTCTTCTCTGTTAATAGCTTCTTCGCACGATCATAACAGCCTGTAATAATGGATTGCATTTCTTGATCTATCTCGTATGCAATGGCATCAGAGTAGTTCTGCTCATGTCCAATATCACGTCCAAGGAATACTTGGCCTTGTGAACTGCCGAATTGCATCGGTCCAAGCTTGTCGCTCATACCGTATTCCATAATCATACTGCGTACGATGCCTGTCGCTTGTTTAAAGTCGCTATATGCACCTGTACCAATTTCACCAATAAACAGTTCCTCTGCTACACGGCCTGCAAGCAAACCAGTGATTTTGTCCAGAAGCTCCTGTTTCGTTACAAGCATACGATCTTCTTTTGGAAGCATGATGACATATCCCCCAGCACGTCCGCGAGGAATAATCGTAACCTTATGCACCATATCCGCATGCTCCAAGAAGAAGCCTGCAATCGTATGACCTGCTTCATGGTAAGCGACAATACGTTTCTCACGATCACTGACAACACGGCTTTTCTTCTCCGTACCAACAATGATTCGGTCAATTGCATCATCAACTTCAACCATTGCGATATCTTTCTTATTACGACGGGCAGCCAAAAGAGCTGCTTCATTAAGTAAGTTTTCTAAATCAGCGCCACTAAAGCCTGTTGTACGTCTTGCGATAACTTCAAGCTTAACATCCTTGGATAGCGGTTTATTGCGCGCATGTACTTTAAGCACCGCTTCACGGCCCTTAAGGTCTGGACGGTCAACCGTAATTTGACGGTCAAAACGGCCTGGACGCAGAAGCGCTGGATCAAGGATATCCGGACGGTTTGTTGCTGCAATAATAATAATACCTTCGTTGGCACCAAAGCCATCCATTTCAACGAGCAATTGGTTGAGCGTTTGCTCACGTTCATCATGCCCGCCGCCTAGACCAGCGCCACGTTGACGACCCACCGCATCAATCTCATCGATAAAGATGATACAAGGAGCATTTTTCTTCGCGTTCTCAAACAAGTCGCGTACACGGGATGCACCGACACCGACGAACATCTCTACAAAATCAGAACCGGAAATGCTGAAGAACGGCACGCCCGCTTCGCCTGCTACTGCACGTGCAAGCAATGTTTTACCTGTACCCGGAGGACCAACAAGCAATACGCCCTTCGGTATACGAGCGCCTACTAAATTGAATTTCCGCGGGTCCTTCAAGAAGTCTACAACCTCAACGAGCTCTTGCTTCTCCTCGTCTGCGCCTGCGACATCTTCGAATGTAATCCGCTTCTTCTCATTATCGTAAAGCCGCGCTTTGCTCTTGCCAAAGTTCATAACTTTGCCGCCGCCGCCCTGAGCTTGATTCATCAAGAAGAAGAACAGGACAAAGATGATGACAAACGGAATAATGGAGGTAAGGAATGTAAGCCAAATGCTTGGCTGATCCATTTCCTTCGTCTCATAAGCGAATCCATACTGCTTCGACCATTCAGCGATCTTAGGCTCAGCGCTAACGCCGGTCCTTGATACGAATTGATCGTTTTCTGCATCCGCAGGTTTCACTTTATATTTTCCGGAAACAAAATAAGATTGGTTCTCGTACTTAACACTTAACTCTTTAACATTCCCTGACTCAATTGCTGCAACGAGTTCATCGTAACGCAATCCAACGGTCGTGTTATTTTGGCTGCTGATAAATTGAAAAATCCCAACGGTCACCAAAAAGATAATTAAATAAAAACCAGTATTACGGATGATCCGATTCATCCCCAACCTCCTCTCAGACGCTTAAAATATTTTACCATATCATGACTTTCCATAACAATAGAGGTGTACGGAGAAGGGCATGTACGGGTGAATCGCAATTATTTTTGATAAACTTGCGGCTTCAAAATACCAATATAAGGGAGATTACGATATTTCTCTGCATAATCCAGTCCATAACCGACAACAAACTCATCAGGCAGTGTAAAGCCTTTATAGTCTGCTTCCAATTCAACTGTACGGCGAGCAGGCTTATCGAACAAAGTTACAACTGTAACAGACTTCGCATTGCGACGCTCTAGCACGTCAATTAGGTAACTAAGCGTCAATCCGCTGTCGATAATATCTTCAACGATTAGAACATCTCGGCCTTCGACAGATACATCAAGGTCTTTAATAATTTTGACAACGCCAGATGATTTCGTGGATTGTCCGTAGCTAGATACAGCCATAAAATCAATTTCAAGCGGCACTGTAATTTCCTTAACCAAATCAGCCATGAAAATAAACGCGCCTTTCAAAACACAAATAACGAGCGGATTACGCCCATTAAAATCTTTACTCAGTGTTGCACCAAGTTCCTTAACCTTCTCACCAATTTGCTGCGCGTCGTACAATACTTCTTGAATATCGTTCTGCAAGTGTAAATCCCCCTACGCTTAACTATGTTTATGAGTGTACCAGTGCTTCTTATTCGTTGCCTGCCCTTATGAATAACACGTCTTTTGTGTGTACATCCGTAAGCGCATGACTTGATCTGCGAATGCCCGGAATCCAGAGTAATTTGCCTGATCCATCAAACAGCAGTGGATACAGCTCTCTCTTCAGCGGAGCAACTTTCTC
This sequence comes from Paenibacillus sp. FSL K6-3182, assembly GCF_037976325.1. Taxonomy (NCBI): domain Bacteria; kingdom Bacillati; phylum Bacillota; class Bacilli; order Caryophanales; family Paenibacillaceae; genus Paenibacillus; species Paenibacillus sp. FSL K6-3182. The sequence goes on along the minus strand of NZ_CP150265.1, from coordinate 69,323 downwards.
GTCAACGAACATATCTTGCACTTTTTTCGAACCATTTAATCCTAAAACCTGAATTCTGTCTCCCGGCTGCCGATTTCGAACAACGAGCGGATACGTTAGTTCCGACGCATCAAAGCAGGCTTCATAACGCGATGCAGGCTTACAACTTTCTAACGCTGATGTATAAGCAAACTCAAATGTCCACCCGCATTGCTCGATCGCCAGGCTAGCTTTATCCCTTCCCACCTCGCACAAATAGACACTCGCTTCTTTGGATACATGCTGTGGCACTTGAATCCACCGCATTCTATCATATTCACGAGCGCAGCAAATGCCGGCACCAGCATCGATTCGCCAAGTTGCAGGCGCATGAGTGGAAGCAGCAAGCCTCATCGTCTCAATCTGCTCGAAAGATATCTTTTCCGTTTCCTTAGAAAGATAACTTAATATTAGTTTAATCAATCTCCTTTGTAAAGCGACGTGGAGACCATGCAAATCGTCGCAGCTTATCGCGCATCCACCCGGGGATAACGTAACGAGCTGCGCAAATAACGCTTCGGTTTGTTTCTCCATCCATTCGTCTTCCGCACCCGCTACTTCAGCAAGTCGTTGAAGGGATTGGGATATGTGCGGATTATGCTTTGATAAATACGGTAAAATATCTAACCGAATGATGTTTCGGAAATAATGGCGTTCCTTGTTACTGCTGTCCGTGCAGTAAGGAATTTGGTGTTCTTCGCAGTAACGCAGAAGGTCTGACTTGTTCATACGAAGCAGCGGCCTGATAAGTTCCACGTTTTTTTCTCTTCTTTTACTGAGAATTCCCGCCAAACCAGTTAAGCCTGTCCCACGAATGACGCGCATAAGAACGGTTTCCGCCTGATCATCTGCATGATGGGCGAGCGCGATACGCGAAGCTCCATATCGAGTCGCGATTTCATGCAAAAAGCCGTACCGCCTCTCGCGTGAGGCAGCTTGTCCATTCATTCGGGTTTCTTCTATATAAGACGGCATGTCGAACGTTACCGTCTCACAAATGACCCCTAGCTGCTCCGCAAATTGCTTAACGACAATCAGCTCATGCGCCGACTCCTCTACTCGAAAGCCGTGATTCACATGAGCTGCAATAATGGAGATTTCATTGCTCTTCGCTACAGCAGACAGCATATGCAGCAGCGCCATTGAATCCGGACCTCCGGACACGGCTACAACAATACAATCCCCTTTCGACCAAAGCCTGCGGTCTGCAGCTGTTTTCTCAAGCTCGTTTCGCAGATTCATAGGTTGTACCTCACCTTCATTTCCCGTTGCGTGCTGCCGCTACAGCACATTGCGTATGAGCCAGTAAACCGACGTTCCAAGCAAGACCGCTGAAAGGGCAGCAAGCCCCTTTAACCACCCTGGTGTAGCTGAGGGTCTATGCGTGTCTCGTCTATGCATCAGTAAACGCCAAGCCGCTGAAGCCTCACCCGCATCCGAATACTGTCCTGCAAAAGCTTTACGCAGCCATCCGGCAATTGGCTTTAAAACCGAACTGGATTCAGCGATCTGGATGAGCTCCACAGCCGAGCGATTTTGCGGCAATAGCTCCACCGTTAACTGATGAAGCCGTTTTGGTTCATGCAGCTGTATGCAAAGCACGCCAAACGAGAACAAATCGTAACTCGGATCAGCAGATCGCGAGCCTTCATTCCAGTAGCCCCGATCATAAATCTCAGTAAATTGGCGAACGGCTTTGCCTGCTGCAGTCACCCCGCCGAAATCAACCAGCTCAACATGACCATAATCGGCAACGAGCACATTTTCCACCTTCAAGTCGCCGAACACCCATCCTGCTTGGTGCAGCTTCGTCAGCTTGCCCAGCAGATTCAAGCCAACTAACGGAAACCACTCCGAACCGTGCTGCTTTAGGTAATCGTCCAGCTTAGATCCCAGTACATAGCGCATAATATAAAAAGGATATTCCTTTCCATCCGGACCGTACAGATCATCTACGTCGAACAAAAAGGATTCCTGCCCGTATTGCTTCTGCTTGGCGATCGACTGCAGCACATTGATCTCCGATTGCAGATCAAGTGCATCTAAACCGAGCTTCATCGCATACCAGCTGCGATCACGCTGTACGAGATATACTTTACCGTTTGCGCCCTCTCCAAGCAACCTCTCTACCCGGTAACGCCCTTGTTTCCACTTGCCAACCACCACCATGCCACGGCGAAGATCAACTTTAAACGACGTAGTCACTCATCATCCCATCCGTTTCGTCTCTGCTCTGTCTACCATAATCGCCCTGGCGATAAAAATCAATGACATGCATAATCGCAGGGCCCGTCGGCGTGGTTCCGCTCATTTGCAGTTTCGGAAAGATGGCGTGAACACCATTCAAGTGACTCGTCCAGCTCAAATCCATCAAACAGTCATCCCCATGTCTTGAGCCAGGGAAATGAAATACCGAGATTTCGCTTTTCCCTTGTCTCGCTTGCAGGCTGAGCATTAAATCGCGTATAGCCTCCTCCACAGCCGCCAGCTTTGGCTTCATGCTGGCGCTGGCATCAATAAGAAGCGCCACTTGCAAATTTGATGTCTCCCCCAGCTCGTCGATAACACGTACAACATCGCCACGCTTCTCCGGCGACAATGCTTCGATTGAGCCGTTGCCAAGCACCTGCTTCAATTCCTTCTGAACTGCTAATTGAATCGTCTGCACTACAGTCTTGCGAGTCATCATTTGTACCGTCTGCGACAGCTGACGCATATTTACCATCCTGCTTAGACCGCCGCCCGCACGCGCAATCTCATCAATCTCAGCCGCGCCAAGCTCACCTACATCGCCATGATCGAGTACGCCTACTACATTTACTGAAATCCCTTCCGATTGTGCATGTGCCGCCGCTATGACTGGACTTAGACCCACATTAGAGCATCCATCTGTAATCAACAATATTTGCTTCATAATGATTTACCCTCCTCAAGCGTTTGAGAATCAAACGCAGCTTCGTAAGCATAGGCTTAGCGTTTGAGAATCAAACGCAGCTTCGTAAGCATAGGCTTCGCCCTTTGCCTTTCTATTAGCTTTGCCTTTTTTGAGAGGGATAAACAGCTAGACTAGTTAAAAATTGATATTTACACATATAACAAACCAATATTACTTGTATTAATAAGGCACATCCGTTTACTCACTAAAAATAGGTTTGATATTCATAGCAATATGTATAACTATTTTATTTGAGCATTTACTATGTACCACAGTTGAGAATTACTAAACTTCATATGCCCCTTTATCTTTCATCGGTCGTAATTGAGTGATAAATGAATACAGCAACAAATGGTTGTTTCAAAAATAAAATCTACGTGTATGTATTAATATTAGTGTGAATTCCGCTTCGCGGTTCAATTCAACAGAGCATGTCATGTCTTTGTTACGTTAAAGCTTTTATGTACTATACGCTCGCTATTATGTAACAAACAATAACAATAGCCCATTTCCTGTCAGCGTGAGTCAGCCGACAACAAAATAGGCTACTGCTTGCCCAATGAATATCATAGATACAAGCTCACCGTTCAAGTATCCATTCATCATTGTTTTAATTTTATAAATGATTTCACATTCCATATTTTATTTCTATACTCAGCTCACCGTCCTTGGGCGCTCCATGCGCGTCACACCTGGAAAACGGAAGGATGCCCATTCCGGCAAATGCTTATCGATACGCGCTACAAGCACGGTCATATCATCAATAATCTCTCCATTATGATGACGAACCACCTTCTCAAGCAGCGCATCTGCCATTTCCTGCGGATCATCTGTCGCCAGCTCGCTAATAATTCGCTTCATCCAGAGCTCTTTATTAACCGCAAGGCCCGGCGCATCATAAATGCCGTCACTCATCATGACTAGCGTGTCGCCCGATTGCATTTGCATCGATACGAAGTCGACGTCAATATCTTGAAGAATGCCAATCGGCAAATTGTTCGCTGTTATCGGAATAACCTCATTTCCTCGTTTAATAAAGCTTGGCGTTGATCCTATTTTCATAAACGTCGTTTGCGCCGTATACAGATCAACGATCGCTAAATCGACGGTAGCAAATACTTCATCAGATGAGCGCAATAAGAGCACCGAGTTAACTGACTTCACGGCCAGCTTCTCATCCATGCCTGACTGCAGCAGCTGCTGCAGAATCGACAATGCCGCGCTGCTTTCCTGACGCGCACGCTCACCATTGCCCATACCATCGCTGATCGCAACTGCAAACTTGCCATTTCCAAGCTCCACCATACTGAAGCTATCGCCAGACAGCAGATCTCCTCCTTTAGCTGCACCAGCTATACCCGTCTCCACCTCGTACTGCTTGGCTGAGCCAAACGCGACCAGGGACGGCTCACCGCTTCTCGTTGGGGAGTGCTCCGACTTCACTGCAATATGCTCTCCCAAAATATCGCTAAGCAGCGGCGCGATTATTTTTCGGCACTCATCATAGCCTTGTCCAAACGTATGATACACCTCTATATCCACATTCCCCTCCTCTAAGCTCACAATATCAATTCCCTGTACGGATAAACCGAGTCCTTCCACCGCCTCTCGAATTTGCTCCTCCTGCAGATGAAGCGTTTGTCCCTCCCTTTTAATTTCTTTCGCCAAATCCTCCATTACCTGCGATACACCCTGCAATTGATCCGCTACAAGCTGACGGGAGTCGCATATTTGCTTCTTCCAGTGCATATTATTTTGATATAGCTCGTACTGCTGGCTCATATCCACAAGAACCTGTGACGATTTCACGCAATGCGCCGACCAAGCCCGCGGTATTTCCTTAGGGGACGGAATCCGTTTCTCCTCTACAACCGTCATCATATCGGTCATCATTTTGTACGTATGAAAGAACTTGTCCTCCCAACAAGCATTTTGCCTATGGCAGCTGGCACAGCTTCGCTCAGCAACCGCATTCATAAAATGGCTGATCTCATCCTCCCTTTTAACCGTCGTAACGCTGCTATTGAGTTGGCCAAAGCTCTTTGACAGCTGACGGAACACTTCTGAGTACTGTGATACGCGGTCCGCAGTCACCTCACGTACCCGCTTCGCATAATCATGCTGCGATTTGGCGTGCTCATTCGTACCCGGCACATACCTTGATATTGTGCGGATCATAATACGCGGCGTCAGCATAAGCAGCGTTGCGGCTGCTACCGACTCCCAGGTTGAGCTCATAACATCAGCCTGACTTCCTACATATATGGATAAAATCGATGTTCCAAGCAACATTCCGAATGCCGCTGCCATTTTGCCGCCATCACGCAGCAGACCAGCCAGCAAGCCCGCAAAAGCGAGTAAGCTCATTTGAACGACTGCACCAAAATCAGCCAAGCTTAGAATGAGTCCTGCAACTACACCGACCGAAGCGCCAAGCGGCGCACCCCCTGCTAAAGCAAAGAGGAGCAGCATATAACGTGACATCACATGCTCTACCGACATTCCGTAAAACACCCATCCAACCGCCCCCGTCATAACCGACGCAAGCAAAATCATTAAACAAATGATTTCCTCGTTTTTGAGAGAAGCTGATTTTTTGGTCATTGTAAGCACTGGTATCGCTTGTATGAATACTAATGTGAGCACAAAACCAAGTGCTGCCTCCACCACAACGAGCATGAAATTGTACCAGCTCAGCTCGTCCCCTATAAACACGCTGAACATTTGCACCATTAACGTTGATGCGAACACTAGAATGGGCGCCGACGACAGTTCTGCCTTCTCGTAGGTTTCTAATCCCTTTAGGAAAAGAAAGAGTACAGCAATCTCCATCGCAATCCACATCGGGGCAGGATCAGCTGCAAACCAGCTCCCGGCTACTAAGGATATCGCTACCCACGGGTAAATATCCCTTCTCATAAAGTAAATAACGGCGAAATAAGCAATGGCAAACGGCATCAGCGATTCGAGTATAACCGCTCTTCCGAGCAAGAAAGCTACACCTACGAGTAGAAACGTCCACTTTTTTGCTAAAATGACTTGAATGAACCGCCTTGCAGCCGCCCATTCCCGACCTTTCTGCAACATCGTCTGAGCTAGTCCTAACCGTTTCATACCTGGAAGCACAACCGCGTTTTCCTTTTCCATGAGCAGACACCACCATTCCGAATGTAATGTGTTTTTCATTATAGGAGGTTGTCCGCATAAAGTTTGTCAGTTAAAGCAACTGAATTGTAAATTTTTTCCGACAAAAATAAATGGCATTGCGGTCATTGTCATTTCACTGTCAAACATATATCCCGTATGGGATTTCAATGCCTCTTGCACAACCAAATCACACAGGTCCGACAACAAAATATGTGTTGTGCACTTTCGAAATGATGGCGAATCGAGGTTATAATGTGTCGGGAATGATGGAGGATTAGAGAAAAGTATTTTTTTTACGATTCTGCGCGCTTTACAAACGACATTGACCGTGACAATTAGAGGCTCATCCAAACATTCACCAGCATATACGCAGTCTTATTGTCCTGCTTCGACAGCAACCTGTATGCGCTTATACATTATCGCGGGAAATATTGTGCAGCTGGATGCAAAAAAAGCAGAACCGGTTAGGTTCTGCTTCATGTATAATGTTATGACGATTCAGCTTATACTCGCTTGGCACCGCGTCCGCCGCGTTTGCCCTCCGTATTCTTCTTCAAAGAGGAGATGCGCTCTTCGCTGTCTTTCAGGAACCGTGACACTTTATCCTCGAATGACGGTTTACCGTATGCCGGTCTGCCAGCCGATTGCTTGTTGAAGGGACGTCCGCCGCCACCACCACCGCCACCGCGGTTGAAACGTTCGCCACCACCACCACTACCGCCAGTGCTTCCACCGCCGCCTCCGCTGTGACGCTCGCGTTGTTGTGGCGCTGGTTGGCCTTCTGGCCGGTCAATGGCTTGCTTAATGGAAAGCCCGATCTTTCCGTCTTTGTCCACGTTGATCACTTTGACTTTCACGACATCGTCGATCTTCAGGTGATCCTTCACGTCTTTGACGTAATTATCAGCAATTTCCGAAATGTGAACAAGACCCGTGACACCTCCCGACAAGTCGACAAATGCCCCAAAATGCGTAATGCCTGTCACTTTTCCTTCTAACTTAGCGCCCACTTCAATTGCCATAAAATAAAATGTTCCTCCCTAAAAGTTATGCGAAGCAAAACTGAATTCATAAGCATATGCTAAAAGTTTTGCGAAAACGCTATTAACGTGATTATAACCGAACCGTTCAAGTAAGGTCAACAGACGTTCACCCGAATTGACGCCCTAATTAGTCACTGAAAATTTGCTGCTCGCCCTTCTTTACCATGCCCTGCTCTTTTGTTGCTAGCTGTTCGATATATTCTGGGTCGTTTAATCGTTCAATTTGACGTTTAAGCTCCTCGGTTTCTTTGGTGGTAACATCAAGCTTATCTTGAATTGTAGTCAGCTTCAAACCTGTTGCGTTCTTCTGCTGCATTTGGCCAAAAATTGTATACCCCGCCCAGCCCATAAATAGCACGATGAACATCATCCATAGTTTGAACCGGCGTTTTGTGCCAGCATTCCCTGGCGTTTTATTCTCAGCTGCTTTTGCCATGAGCGGTGTTACCTCCTAAACCATTTGCTCCACAATCGAGCTATTCGTTGTCCAAATCCTCTCAGCTTGCCAACTAATTGCCATTTGGCAGCGTAGCGCGATAGCCACCGTCCAAGCGGACGAATGACTGGACCTGCCATCCAAACAAACAATTTCCAAAATGGACGGACTAATTGTATCACAATTTTTAGAGTGAAAATAGTGAGCGCAGACCCAAATGCCAAAATTACCTTTACCAACTTATAGAGCAGTAAAATCGGCTTAACGATAAGAATATCCAGGCATTTTAGCACAATTTGGATTAGTTTGCGAACGGCTCCGATGATCCATTTTACGACTTGAATAACGATTCTGCTAAAAAAGAAATAATAGATGACCATCCCAATAGCCAGTCCGATAAAAACGTACGCTCGCACCTCGCCATTGTTGCTAGCGTACAGTACCCGAAAGACGATCAATGCCGCTGCCATCCAGTAAACGACATCAAGCACCGGAAGCCACCAGCGCGGAAGCTTGAGCTCATTCGTCACGACTCGGTAGCCGTCGAATACTGTTCCCATGCCAAGGCCTGATAATAGCATGACCGCCATCGTTAACCATTGCATATTAAGCGTCACTTAAATAGCTTCCCGAACAACCCTTTGGATTTAGAGGAGGAATTGTTGCTGTCCATATAGGCGAGCGAATGGACGAGTCCTTCAATAGTTACCATTCCCTGTTCAAGGCTAAGAAGCTTCATATGCAAATTTTGGCCCTTAACCTCCAAGAAGCCAAGCTCTGTTTCGAGTAAAAACTCTTCGCTGTCAAAGCTCTCTACGTTTACGACGCCGGTAAGCTCCAGCAGCTTGCGATTTAGCATTTTGACTTCCTGACGCTTCTGCCCCTTGCCTTGGTCAACCATAGACTCGTCCTCCGCTTCGTTAACATGTCTTGGCGTAAACGGCTACAGCCGAGCTAGTGCGGCGCAGCATACGTTTCGCGTTCAAATATAAGAAGGGCATAGGCGTGAAGCTTATCCTGTCTTATATGTTAAGACTAGCTTATGGTGCGTGGACGAGAATTAGAACCTAATCTGCTTGATTCATAGCATTCAGCGCGTCGTCGTTTCTTTCTGTATATACCTGTAGAAAAACTAGCAATAGTACAATGGTTACCAACTGGTTAAATAGGCTATAGCATAAATCAAATATCGTCGCGGTTATCAATGATTGATTCACAAAAAGAGAGAAAATAAAAACGATAATGCTGGTAAGCACTATGACCATAACGTATCCGCCAATCGCATAGCCTACAAGCTTGAAATAACGCCCGCGTGCCAAATCACGGCTAACTGTCATCGGATTTATCCGCGATGTATCAGCAATAGAAACAATAATAGGCATCAGCATCAGCCATACGACAAACAAGAAACCCGGAACAATAAATACGATAAATCCCGCAATTACAATGATGCCGTGTAGAAAAGTGTACACAATCATGCGCGGCCATTTGCGAAGCCCCCACAGAATGGGCAGCACAATGCCACTGCTATTCCCCGACATTTTACCAAGTATGTAATACATAATCATCGGCGTGATGACACATAGGAAAAATAGACTGGTCACACTATCCATGCTGTTGACGGGCATATAAATAAAGCCGTCTTCCGGTTCAAAATAGTAATAGTTTTTAATAGCCTCAACCGGAATCGTAATTATCGCTGTTAGAAATAGAATGGGTACAATGTTTTTGAAATAGAGAGCACAAGCATGCGCAAGCAATGAAAAGCCCTTTCGCCGATACTCGGGAATGGGCAGCTGCAGATGATTCATCGAACAGTCCTCCGAGTATATAAACATAATTTATGATGTTGAAACAGGGAATCTCGTAAAATTTAGAAGCTGCTTATTGGGCACAAAAAAAAGACTGCCTGCAAGTATTATGCTTGTAGGCAGTCTTGTTGTTATTGCGGTACTTCCCAGTCGAGCGTATTCTCGCGCTGGCGTTGCTCTTCTTTCACCAAGGTATACAGCTCTCCGGCTTCATCCTTACGGGTCGTCTCCGCAATTCGCTCAACGCGAACGGTTACGATTTTTTGACCGAACTGGATTTGGAGCTCATCACCGACTTTGACGGCGCTGCTAGCTTTCGCTTCGCGGCCGTTGATCCATACGCGACCTTGCTCGGATACATCCTTCGCAACGGTACGGCGTTTGATCAGCCGGGATACCTTAAGAAATTTATCTAATCGCATAAATTATTGGATAGCTTCTTTCAACTTGTTGCCTGCTTTGAATGCAGGAACTTTTGCTTCTGAAATTTCGATTGGAGCGCCTGTTTGCGGGTTGCGGCCAGTGCGTCCAGCACGTTTGCGAGTTTCAAAAGTACCGAAGCCGATCAATTGTACTTTATCGCCACCAGCAAGTGCATCTGTTACTTCGCCCAAGAAGCCGTTAAGTACTGCTTCTACGTCACGTTTAGTCAAACCGCTTTTTTCTGCAATGTTGTTGATCAAGTCTGTTTTGTTCATTATAAAATCCTCCTAATTTTTAACCATTATTTGTGGTCGGCGCTTGTGGCGCCGCCTTTGCTTCCCATTTTTACTCTCACGAAGAATACTTATTCTGCCTTGTAGCAAATAAATCCTGCCGCTATTTGAAATTTTTTTGCGTTTGTTGCGGAATAAAGGCGATTCATGACGAATTGCAAGCTAGGATTGACGCTTTGCCTCTTCCCACCAACGATCCATTTCTGTTAAATCAGTCTGGTCAAAATTTTTACCGCTTATACGAAGCTGTTCCTCAATATATTCAAATCTACTGCGGAATTTTTTGTTCGTGCGGGAAAGCGCCTCTTCCGGATCAGCGTGGATGAAACGTGAGGCATTGACGACTGCAAATAACAAATCACCAAGCTCAGATGCCTGCTCCTCTTCCGATTGCGAGGTTATCGCTGCGCGCAGCTCTGCAAGCTCCTCTTCAATCTTGGCAAGCACAAGGCCAAGCTCGTCCCAATCAAAACCTACCTTAGCCGCTTTTTTCTGAAGCTTGTAGGCTTTCATGAGTGCTGGCAGATCTGGCGGAATGCCATCCAGTACCGACGTACGCGAAACATCGGTTCCTTTAATCCGTTTTTCCTCAGCCTTCATTTGTTCCCAGTTAACCAGCGCCTCTTCCGAATTGCTCGCATCAACGTCCCCAAATACATGCGGATGGCGGAAAATAAGCTTCTCGTTAAGTGATTGTATCACATCATAGACGGAAAATGCGCCAGTCTCTTCTTCCATTTGGCTATGAAGCATCACTTGCAGGATAACATCGCCAAATTCCTCCTGCATGGCATCCGGATCATCATTATCGATGGCTTCAAGCGCTTCATACAGCTCTTCGATAAAATTTTTGCGGATAGACTGATGCGTCTGCTCCTGATCCCAAGGACAACCTTCAGGGCTGCGAAGAATAGATACAATCTCATGCAATCGCTCAAAGGAACGATTGCGAAGCGCTGCATCATCAGAGCGCGGTACCCAAATCAGCGATAAATTACCGTAACCAGGTGTGCGATCAAGCTCGTATAGCGGAACGCGAATGATCTGCTGCTGGGACGCAACACCAAGAGCATGCCCAACCACAACCTCGTAGTCATCGGGATAACGCTCCATAAGCGCAAGCTTAACATCAGATGCCGTGAAGGCATCATACACCTGTCCAATCAGTGTATGCAACTGCGGCTGCAACAAAGACGGCTGTAATTCAGCTGCATCAAGCAGCGCAAAACCTTCTATTGGATCGATTCCAAGACTAATAAAAGCTTGATCAAGGAAGCTTTCACCGCCGATAATTTGCAGCTCAATACCCGCTTCCGGACATTGCTCACGCAGCAGCTGAACCGTGCGTTCAGCCACCATTGGATGCCCGGGAACCGCATAAATAATAGGCTCGTCCACACTTGTGCTCATGCTTTTCGCTTCGGAAATAAGCGCCTCAGCTATTGCCTTGTACACATCTGGAAAGGAGTCATGCTGCTCATACAAAGTATCAAATGAGGTATATTCCATACCGATTTCCAGAAGCATCGACATTGCAGGATGCTCAGCCGTACGGACAAAAATTTTCTTCGCTGCTTGCAGCCTGCGCCATACGCCAAGCGTCATTTGGTCAGGGTCACCTGAGCCGAGCCCAACAACAGTAAGATTTGGGGTTGCCATAGTGGTAAAGCCTCCTTAACTATTCATTCGTATTATGGTCGAAATTTGATGGAGTAGCTATAATGCCAGCGACTTGCAAAAAGACCTTTTGGGGTCGTTTATAGGGATTGAAACGAGTTCGGAAGTGTGTTCGGTAAGAGCTCGGATGCATTCGAAAATGAGTTCGAAATCGAGCTCACATACATAAAAACACGATTAATCATCGTTTATTTTTGCTCAAAAATCAATAATGAACCAATTTGACATAAACTTCAATATAGCCGTAAAAAATGCTTGCGATTAGCATATCACACTGGATGTTCATGGTTGAAATAGTCAATTTGTAGGAAACAATATGGAATATGGGTATAGCGGATAGTTTAGTCTTAATGACATATATCTATCAAAAATAGTTCATCAATTGAGAGAGTTGTTGATCAGAATAAATGAGCTGGTGACCAGGTTTATTGCCCGTGAAACTAACCTATTTAACAGAATTATTTATAAAAATATGTAATGATTATGCAATAACCTCTACTAATTCTGCTCATAATTGCTAGATTCCTAGAGATTGTTATAGATCTAGAAACTAGATCTATTTTCTTCAAAATGACCAATATTGCACAAGTAAGTGCAGATATTAGTCTTATTTTGCGATGCTTTCTGCCACTGGGCAAGCAGAAGTGCGGAATGATCGGAAATAGGACTAGAATTTAGTTCTATTTGCTTCAGAATGACCAAAATTGCACAAATAAGCCTAGATATTAGTCTTATTTTGTTGCGCTTTCTGCCAATGGGCAGCAGAAGTGCGGAATGGTCGGAAATAGGACTAGAATTTAGTTCTATTTGCTTTGGAATGATCAATATTCCACAAATAAGCCTAGATATTAGTCTTATCTTGTAGCGCTTTCTGCCAATGGGCAGCAGAAGCGCGGAAGGGTCGGAAATAGGACTAAAATTTAGTTCTATTTGCTTCAGAATGATCAATATCCCACAAATAAGCTTAGATATTAGTCTTATTTCGCAGCGCTTTCTGCCAATGGGCAGCAGAAGTGCGGAATGGTCGGAAATAGGACTAGAATTTAGTTCTATTTGCTTCAGAATGATCAATATTCCACAAATAAGCCTAGATATTAGTCTTATCTTGTAGCGCTTTCTGCCAATGGGCAGCAGAAGTGCGGAATGGTCGAAAATAGGACTAGAATTTAGTTCTATTTGCTTCAGAATGATCAATATTCCACTAATAAGCTTAGATATTAGTCTTATTTCGCATCATTTTTTTGCCATTCGGCATTAGAAATGCGGAATGTTCAGAAACAGATCTGTGGATTCATCACGTTGAGAAATTACATGTTCAACCGTGGCAAGCGATGCCGCACAGCAATGATTGTGCTGAAAAAATACTTAGGTTTTCTCAACTTTAGAGAAAACCCTAATAATCTACACGAGGTAACCTGTGAAGCTCAGACAGTTGGCGTTTTTCATATTACTCCATGAAAAACACTTGCTTTACAAGCGCTCACCGCCGCCAACTTGCGGCGCTAGCGCTCATCTTTCGCTGGCGGAATAAGCCGCCAGCGCTGCAAACGGGCGGCCAGCACCGCGCCGCCCGGCAACGCGCGCAATTCGCGCGCGCTGATAGCGCCGCCGCGCAAAGCTGCGGCGCCAAAGGCGCAAGCGCCGACGGCAACGCACGTCAGCGCAAGCGCAGCTGCTGCCGCCCTAGGCGGCAGCCCGCCAAGCGCAGCGCTCAGCGCTCGCTCGGCGATAACAAGCGCCGCGGCCATGACCGCGAGCGCAAAGACCGTGCCAGCCGCCGCTCGCCCATGCGACGGCTGGCGTCCCTCTTCCTCGAGCACTCGTTCTTGCTCTCTCCACTGCTCTCGCCCATGCACTCGCTCCTGCTCCCACTCTTGCTCCTGCCCTTGCTCTTGCACTCGGCCCTGCTCTCGCCCTTGCACTCGCCCCTGCCCCTGCTCTCGCACTCGGCCCTGCTCTTCCTTCAGCATTTGCTCCTGCCCGTGCTCTTGCTCCTGTTCCTGCTCCTGCTCCTGCTCCTGCTCCTGCTCCTGCTCCTGCTCTCGCCCTTGCACTCGCCCCTGCTCTTCCTTCAGCATTTGCTCCCGCCCGTGCTCTTGCTCCTGCTCCTGACCTTGCTCTCGCCCTTGCACTCGCCCCTGCTCTCGCACTCGCCCCTGCTCCCAATCTTGCTCCTGCCCGTGCTCTTGCTCCTGCCCTTGCTCCTGACTTTGCTCTTGCACTCGTCCCTGCCCTTCCTCCTGCACTTCTCCCCGCTCTTCCCCCAGCACCCGCTCTCGCACTACCCTCTCACCAACCACTCGCTCACGCGGCTTCACACGCCCTTCCACTCCCGCTCGTCCGCCAGCTAGCGCCGCTCCAGAACCCGCTGCTGCATACCGCACTGCAATGATCCCAAGCAAAGCCGCCACGCTTAGCGCCGCGACGCCTGCGATGGCTGCGCCTTCAATGCCATAAGTGGGCACAAGCACAGCGTTAATTACGCCTTTAAGCAGCGCTGCAACCAGCAGCAGAATAGCTGGAATACGTACAGCGCCCAATCCTTGAAGCACAGGAGCCGTCACCGCATTCACACTGCCCGCAAGAGCAGTGCAGCCAACCAAAGCGAAGGCAAATGTGCCTTGAGTATCGGAATACAGCATCATATTGAGCGGTTCCGCGAGCAGTGCCAAGCCGATGGCTGCTGCAGCGCCGATTGCCCAAGCCGCCCGCTCAGCAAGCGAGAGCTGTACTCGAAGCTGTCCGTATGCACCCCGCATACGTGCTAACGCAATGCTTGGTACGAGCGCCGCTGCCGCCGCTCCAGCCACCATAACAACAAGCTGCACCAGCGGCTGCGCTCGGCTGTACACGCCAAACGATGTCATTGCCGCAGCTTCCGAAGCCCCTCCTTCCTGCAATAAGCGAGGAACCATAAAGGCATCCACAACGCCAAGAACAGGAACAACCACCGCGCCAAGCGCGACAGGCAGTGCAATAACGGCAAGCTTTCTCATCTCTGCTCGTATTGCCCCTGCCATTCGATTAAGCCGCTCCCCGCTGCGTCTGCGCCATAAATATATAGCCAGCAGCAAAAGCGATGCGCAAGCTCCGAATGCCGAACCGCTCATCACACCAGACGCTACAGATGCATCTGCCCATCCAGCGGACCAGCTTAATGCAAGCACTAGCAGCATTACGCCTACACGAATCATTTGCTCAACAACTTGTGAGGCGGCAGACAATACCATTTGTCCGATTCCCTGTACATATCCTCTTAACGCAGCAACGAATGGAGCAAGCAGCAGCGCAAACGAGACCGAGCGCACTGCACCAGCCGTCTCCGCATCGCCAATCCAACCTGCTACTTGATTCGCTCCACCCCACATCAAGCCAAACGAAATAATACCCGTCACACCAAGCAGCAAAAGCGCAGCGTATAACGTTCGCCTGACGCCTTCTGCATCATCTCCCTTGCGAAGCCTCTCTGCAATGAGAAGCGATACGGCCGTTGGCAATCCCGCAGTGGCTAGAACAGCTGCCAGCTGATAAAACGGATACACGGCGTTGTAAATGCCAAACACGCGGTCCCCAGCTAGATTTTGCAGCGGTATTTTTTGAAAAACACCAATCAACTTTGACAGCAGCGCCGCACCCGCCATGAGCGCCACGCCTTTCATGAGATGCTGCTTCGAGCTTCGTTCTACTTGAACCCGTCCTTCAACTGTTGTTTCTGCTGCTTTAGCTAGCGACTGTTCGCCGTCATAAGGTCGCTCTTGGCTCTCCGTGAGTTCAGCCTCAGCTTGGCGTGCTTCGACCACTCCCGCGCTTGTTTTTCGCTCGCCCGCCTGCCCCAGCATTTCCGCCGATTGCCCATTTTCCCCCGGCTTGCGGTTCATTCCGTTCACTCCTGCCTATCGCACGATTTCTATTGGTATCTATTATACCTCACAATCGTAAACGTGGAAAAAGCTTCCCCAATCGAGTGTATCTCGATCAAAGAAGCTGTTATAGCCACATTTCTTACTATTGCTCCATCTGTTTTGCCAAAAAGCCCGCTGCCGTTTCAGCCATTTTTGTTTCCATAGTAGACATTTTTACCGATTCATCCTTGCTAAGCAGCACGACTGTTCCAATGGGGTCGCCACCAGCAATGATCGGTGCAATAACGAAGGAGCTGTAAGTTTCCTGCGTATCCTTCACAATTTCAAAGGCACCGCCATTTGCTTCAGCAAGCGTCTTGCGATTTTCCATACAGCTCTCCAGAACAGTGCCTACCTGCTTATCAAGCAGTTCTTTCTTGGAGGCTCCAGCTACAGCAATTATGGTATCCCGGTCCGTGATCAATGTAACATGATTTGTTCCCTCAAATAACGATTCCGCATATTCCTTAGCGAAGTCGCCAAGCTCACCGATAGGAGAATATTTTTTCAAAATAACTTCGCCATCACGATCTACAAATATTTCTAGAGGGTCTCCCTCGCGAATACGCAGTGTACGGCGGATCTCCTTCGGAATGACGACACGCCCGAGATCATCGATGCGACGTACAATTCCAGTTGCTTTCATTTCTTGTTGCCCCGCTTTCCTAGAGGATTTTGAATCGACTGGATTCTTGCAGCTTGTTTATAACGAAGAAGAAACTTCCTTCAAAAGATTTTGAATCTGACCATAGTATTCATCCGCTCCCAATTTCTTATGCACGGACTACAGTTCAAGCCAAACGTTCCATCTCTTTGTGAAAAAGGCCGTCGACGTATCGTCCAGCCTTCGTTTTACGCTTCCCCGAGCTCGTTTTCAGCATTCCCCATTTCTCCCTTTTGCTTGCATGAGAAGCAAATGCTTTTTAATTGTTTATGGATTAAAAAAGGCAGTTATCGATTTGAATCGATAACCGCCCTTTTCCTGAATATTATTTACCTTCATTATTGTCCATCAGATTCGTTTTTTTGAGCCTGCCTGCCTTGCCAAGCGCTTCTCTGAGCAAAAACTCAATGTGCCCGTTGACGCTGCGGAATTCGTCTGCGGCCCATTGCTCAAGAGCACGATGGATATCGGGATCCAAACGAAGCGGAAATGCTTTCTTTTCTTTAGCCATAATAATCAGCCTCTAGCCGTAAAGAGTTCCTGTATTAATGACTGGAGTTGCTGCGCGATCAGATACAATCGCCACCATTAAATTGTTCACCATCGCCGCTCTCCGTTCGGCATCCAAGCTAATCCCGTTTTCCTCCAACTGCCGCAGTGCCATATCTACCATACCAACTGCACCTTCAACAATTTTGGAACGTGCCGCTACAATCGCAATCGCCTGCTGCCTTTGAAGCATTGCACTAGCGATTTCTTGAGCATACGCCAAATGAGTCAAGCGAGTCTCAAGCACCTTTACGCCGGCAACTGCAAGACGGTTTTGCAGCTCGTTGCCTAGCTCCGCCGCTACCTCATCCGCATTGCCTCTAAGTGAGGAAGCCGCGTCTGAAGAGAAAACATCGTAAGGATATTGCGCGGCAATGTGACGTATCGCCGTCTCGCTTTGAATTTCTACAAAACGCTCATAATTATCAACGTCGAAGCTCGCTCTTGCCGTATCCATTACTTTAAATACAACAACCGCACCAATCTCCACCGGATTTCCTTCCGCATCATTCACCTTTAGAGTTTGGCTGTTGAAATTGCGTACTTTAAGTGAAATATTAACCTTGTTCGTAAGCGGAAGAACCATCCATAAGCCGCTTTCAAGAACAGAACCCATATACGTTCCGAAAAAAGTAACCACCTTCGCCTCGTTCGGCTGCACGATCGTAAGAGAGGATAAACAAATAACTGACAGCAAAATTAAAAAAGCGCCAACACCGATAATTACCCCAGACCCGCTGTCCTTGGATGCTTCCGATATCGTTAGAAAAATACCGCCAGCAGCAGCAACTACCGAAAACAGCAATGCCATGTATCCGCTCACATACCAGGCTTTCTTCTCGTTCATTAAACCCCACTCCTTCATCTTTTTCTATATTGTTTTGATATAAATATGATATCACTTTTTACATATATAAGCAATTATTTCTTTTTACATCCAACCTCTTTCTGCAACAATGGGAGCTGCTGCTTCGTCACAAAATGCAAAGAGATTAAGAAGGGATGAATACATTGAAATATTTATTAATCCTATTTCTGCTTTCCTTATCGATCGGTTGTACAGGAGAAACCAAAACAACGTCAGAGCAATCCATTTCTCAAAACTATCTTGAAGGAAAAGGATATCGAATCAGCTCAAAAGAAGGGCAAGTTGAGAGCTATGAGCTTACCGAACAGAAATTATCAGTATTGCCCTATATGATGTACTGGGGGTCGCAGCGCGTGAACCCCTCCGATTATATTGGAAAAACGATTCATATACAGAAATTTACCGTAACGAACCATCCGCTGAGCAAAGGGAAAGTAGATGTTTTTGTTTATTTGGCTGATGGTCAGCCTATAGGAGGAACTTCATTTCCATACGGAGACACTACAGACGGCGGGTATTGGTCTATAGACGGCAAAAGTTTAGAAGATATTCAAGGAATGTCTTATCAAGAGTGGCGTAAAAGCTGGACTGAGAAATATAAAAGCACTTCACCAGATGAAGCATAAAGCATTCCATATACAGGGGGATTTACATGAAAATAAAGAACGGCGTGCAGGAAATCATCGAAAATCTTCGGCATATAGGCGCCATTGAAAAACAGTCCGAAATCCATAAACAAATGGACGGAACGACGAAAGGTCTTGTATATCTCATTAAAGTTGATGAATCACCCAAATATGTGCTAAAGCTTGATCAGCCAGATGCACTTTCTTTAGTTGAACAATATAAAAAAACATATCCAGATGCCCCTCTATTGCCTAAGCTTACTTACACCGCTCCAGATAAAACATATATCGTTTATACATTTCTCAAGGGTTCAACCGATTATGTTGGCGGCTCTAAGGAGCAATGGTTGAAGGCTTTAGTGAACGGACTTATTCAGCATTACATAAGCTGCTCACCCTCACAGAAATGGGGAGATTGGCTGGAGAATCCCCGCAATACTTGGCGAGAATTTATGGAGGAGAACGTCGATTACGCTCGAAGTTATATCGGCGACCGCTTGCCATTAGAGGATCATACCCTTGTAAAACCACTTTTAAAGAAAGCAACAATGAGCGAATCTCAGGGGAAATTTTTGCTTCACGGCGACTGCGGTGTTCACAACTTCATCTTTAGTCATAACGAGTTAATTGGCGTTATCGATCCTTCACCAATAATCGGACCTCCGCTCTATGACTTGCTTTATGCATTCTGTTCCTCATCTGATGACTTGAGCATAGAGACGTTAATGCCTGCATTCGTTATGCTTAATCAATCGGAGGCGGATCAACCAAGGCTAATTGAAGAAGTGATCATTCAGCTCTATTACCGCTTAGGCATTTGCCTCAAGCATCACCCTCACGATATAGACGATTACTTACAAGCATGGCGTTACTGGAAGTCCTTAATAAGCAATGAATAAACCACTATCATCACAGCTCAAAAACAGCTCTAACAACACAAAGCAAAAAGCGCCTCTCATAAAGGCGCTTCTAGCTCATCATTCGCTTTATACCGTCAAATATTTGCGTATGACCTCATCATCCAGCGATTCCAAGCCGCCCTCCCACGCAATCGCCCCTTTTTCCAGCACATAGAAGTAGTCTCCTACACTCTTAACGAAATCCAGGCTTTGCTCCACCAGCAAAATAGCCGTCTTGCCATCCGCTTTAATTGAGCGAATAACATCCCTAATATCATCGACAATGGAGGGCTGAATCCCCTCACAAGGCTCATCAAGCAGCAATACTTGAGGCCTTGAAGCTAACGCCCTCGCGAAGGCGAGCTGCTGCTGCTGTCCGCCGCTGAGATCGCCGCCGCGGCGCGTATACATTGCCGGAAGTACAGGAAATTTCGCAATAGCTTCTTCCGGAATAGAAGATATTTTCGACTTTGAAGCCTCAAGGCCAAGCAGCAAATTCTCATAAACCGACAGCTGAGCAAAGATTTCTCGTCCTTGCGGTACATAGCCGATTCCGCTTTTAGCCCGCAGTCCCGGCGCTTTCTTCGTTAAATCCGAACCATTGTAAGAAACAGAACCCTCACGCGCCTTCAGCAATCCCATAATGCTTTTCATCAGCGTCGTCTTGCCAACGCCATTCCGCCCGAGCAGACATACAACCTGCCCTTGCTTCACTTTCAGCGACACATCCCGCAAAATAATGCTTTCGCCGTAACCGGCCTCAAGCTGTTGAACGGCTAACATCGGCATCCCGCCTTTTCCCTAAGTACACTTCCGCCACGCGGTCATCTCGTTGAATTTCGTCCATCGAGCCTTCCTTTAGTAGCTTCCCTTCATGCATAACGGTGACCTTGCTCGCAAAATTACGAACAAACTCCATATCATGCTCCACGACTACAATCGACCGCATACG
This sequence comes from Paenibacillus sp. FSL K6-3182, assembly GCF_037976325.1. NCBI lineage: Bacteria > Bacillati > Bacillota > Bacilli > Caryophanales > Paenibacillaceae > Paenibacillus > Paenibacillus sp. FSL K6-3182. The sequence goes on along the minus strand of NZ_CP150265.1, from coordinate 49,080 downwards.
GGCTATCTGGTGGAGAAGCTCGCCCGTTTTATCCGTCTCCTTATCGGTCATCCCCGCCACCGGCTCATCGAGCAGCAGTATTTCCGGCTCCTGGAGCAGCATCATGCCAATTTCGAGCCACTGCTTCTCTCCATGCGACAGACCGCCTGCCCGCCAGCTCGATTTTTTCTGCAAACCAATCATAACGAGCTGCCCGTCAATTTTAGCCCGCTCATCCTCAACCATCTTCGCAAACAACGTCGCGAACACGGTACGCTTCTGACGCATTGCGATTTCCAAATTCTCAGCGACCGTCATCGAAGGGAATATCGAGGGAGCTTGAAATTTACGACCGATGCCAAGCTCAGCAATTTGATGCTCTTTCTTTTTCGTTATATCTACCTTCCCGAATGTGACACGTCCCGCCGTAGGCCTTACTTTCCCACAAATCACATCCAGAATTGTCGTTTTGCCGGCTCCATTTGGCCCAATGAGGAAACGAAGCTCCCCTTTCTCAAGCTTTAGGTTCATGCCTTGGACCGCTTTAAAGCCATCGAACTCAACAGTCACATCATCACACAGCAGGATTGCGGACTCCTTCATGCTTCGGCTCCCTCCCTTTTTTGCGTAATTTCAATTGGCCAACTAAGCCAGCAACACCTTTAGGCATAAATACGACCACGACCACAAACAGCAACCCCATAAAGAATAACCAGCCCTGCGGATAAGCGGTACTGAACTCACTTTTAGCCCAGTTCATGAGGATAGCGCCGAGTGCGGCTCCAACCAGCGTTCCACGTCCGCCAATCGCTACCCAAAGAACCATTTCAATCGAAGGCACAATTCCGAGCATCGACGGTGAAATAATACCGACGTGGAGTACAAACAGCATGCCCGCTATACCTGCAATGCCAGCCGAAATCGTAAATACAACCATTTGATAAATTGCGGGATTGTAGCCGATAAACCGCACCCGGTTCTCGCCATCGCGAATCGCGCGAAGCACCTTGCCGAAGCGGCTGCCGATGACGTAGCGGCAAAAGATGAAGATAGCAATGAGAGCAATGACGGTAATATAGTAAAGCACGCGCTTCGTCTCAGGAGAACCTATAGAGAAGCCAAGCACGGTGGAGTAGCCTGTTATCCCATTCGTACCGCCTGTAAAAGCTTGCTGACCAATGAGCAGTGTCGTCGTAATAATAACGAGCGCTTGCGTCAAGATCGTGAAGTAAACGCCGCGAATTCGGTTGCGGAACGTGACGTAACCAAGCACAAGCGCGAGCAGCGCAGGTATGGCAATTCCCATCGCTACCGCAAACCAGAAGCTCTGAAATGGCTGCCAGAATAGAGGAAGCTCCTTAAGACCGCTCCAGCCCATGAAGTCCGGCGGCCTTCCTCCGCTTGCCTCCAGCTTCAAATACATCGCCATAGCGTAGGCGCCTAAGCCAAAGAAAATGCCATGCCCTAAACTTAAAATGCCGGTGTAGCCCCATATCAGATCAAGCCCTAATGCTACTATGGCAAAGGCTAGAAATTTCGCTAACAAATTGAGCCGAAAATCACTTACAAATAGCGGAGCGGAGAAGAGTGCTGCCGCTGCTGCCGCATAGCCAATTAAGATCCATATCCGCGCAGGAGTAAACTTTTGCAAGCGCATAAGCGTTCCACCTTTCTTTTCCCTAGTCAAGCGACCGCGAACGCATGGCAACGAGTCCCATAGGCTTCCATTGGAGGAAAGCAACTATACAGACAAACACTAGCACCTTGCCAAGCGAAGCATTCGTCCAATACTCAAACAACGTATTAAACATTCCAATCCCTGTTGCCCCGAGCACCGTCCCAACCAGCTTGCCGACTCCGCCAAGCACGACGACCATAAAGGCATCAACGATATAATAAGTGCCAAGGGACGGACCGATAGGACCAAGCAGCGTTAACGCACAGCCGGCAATGCCGGCAATACCCGAGCCGATAGCGAAGGTCATCGCATCCACTCGTCTTGTCGAAACGCCAAGGCATGCAGCCATATCGCGATTTTGCATCACTGCCCGCATCCTTCTGCCTTCATGGCTGCGGTAAATATAGAAATACATAGCAACTAAACAAGCGATGACGAGTCCGATGATGAATAACCTTTTGTAAGGAAGCAATGTTCCATCCATAATCTTTAAGCCGCCATTTAGCCATGCTGGGCTTGTGACTGCAACGTTTGGCGCCCCAAAGATAGATCTTGCAAGCTGCTGCAGCACGAGACCCACACCCCAAGTGGCGAGCAAGCTATCAAGCGGCCGTCCATATAGAAAGCGAATCAGCGACATTTCGAGAATGAGACCAATGATAAATGCAACGATAAAGCTGACCGGAATAGCCAATACAAAATACCAATCAAACATCGATTTCGGCAAATAATCATGAAACACATTTTGCGTCAAATACGTGGAGTACGCACCGATCATAATTAACTCACCATGCGCCATATTGATGACCTTCATCAAGCCAAACGTAATCGCAAGCCCCAAAGCAACCAGCAATAAAATGGAGCTGATGCTTAAACCATTAAATAGCTGCAGCAGAAACACTTCCATATGACCGCTCCTCTCTAGCGTAAACGGCTGTCGCCTTCCTCTGTCACAAAAAAAGCAGAAGGGAGCATTCGAAGCGATCGAATACTCCCCCATTAATTGCTGTGTATTAGACCATTGTTTGCTTATGAATTATTGCGTTGGTTGAATGCTTGCTGCCCAGTCGTAGCCTTTGAGATACGGATCCGGCTTAACCGCTTCACCTGAGTTCCACAGCTCCTTGAATTGGCCGTCCGCTTGCACTTCGCCAATACGAACCGTTTTGTAAATATGCTGAGTAGCGCCGTCGATTTTCACTTTTCCTTCTGGAGCATCCCACTCCAGCTCTTTGGCTGCTTCCTTTACTTTATCTACGTCCGTGGAGCCTGCTTTCTCGACCGCCTTTGCCCACAAGTAGACCGCTGTATAGCCGGCTTCGATAGGGTCAGCCGTTACACGCTCATCACCGTATTTCTTTTTGTAGTTCTCGACGAATGTTTTGTTAGCTGGCGTATCCGTTGTTTGATAATAGTTCCACGCCGCCAAATGGCCTTCCAGCACATCGACGCCAATACCGCGGATCTCTTCTTCTGCAACCGATACTGACAATGTAGTCAAATCTTTAGCTGTAATGCCTGCATCCTTCAATTGCTTGAAGAACGCAACGTTGCTGTCACCGTTAAGCGTGTTGTATACGACATCTGGTTTAGCTTCTTTAATCTTGCTGATTAGCGTGCTGTAATCTGTATGGCCTAGCGGCGTGTATTCTTCTCCAACCAGTTCGCCTCCTTCAGCCTTCAACTGTTCTTTTATTACGAGGTTTGCGGTACGAGGGAATACATAGTCCGATCCGAGTAAGTAAAATTTCTTGCCGCGGTTTTCAAGCAGCCACGAGACAGATGGAACGATTTGTTGGTTTGTTGTAGCGCCTGTATAAAAAATATTCGGAGAAGATTCAAGACCTTCATATTGCACCGGATACCACAGCAGGCCATTTAACTCTTCAAATACCGGCTTCATTGCTTTCCGGCTTGCGGAAGTCCATCCACCAAATACGGTAGCCACTTTATCTTCGGAAATAAGCTTGCGTGCCTTCTCAGCGAAGGTCGGCCAATCCGAAGCGCCGTCTTCAAGTACAGGTACAATCTTTTTGCCTAAAACGCCGCCTGCAGCATTAATTTCATCGATAGCCATCATTTCAGCATCGATAACCGATACCTCGCTAATTGCCATGGTGCCGCTCTGTGAGTGCAATATTCCCACTTTTATTTCCCCGTCTGCTCCCGATCCGGCATTGGCAGCATTCGTAGGTTTATCTGTTTCCCCATTCGTAGATGCTGGTTTGTTGTTGTTTGCGCCACAACCTGTCAATACGATTGTTAAAGCTACAAACATAAGGCCAAATGAATAAAACATTCTCTTTTTCATCTTCCCACTCCCCATCGCTTCATATTTGTCTCTATATTTCCGAACATTTACATGGAATTAACTCCCATTGTTCGTGCTTTTATTATAGATTGGGAATTAAGTTAATGTCAATATAGTTAACATTAATTTTTTCAAGGGATACATTTATACTTAAAAATGGTCATTTAGGGGCGTTCCATCCGCATTTATGTTAGGTATAATGACACTTGTTTGTCGATGTACTTCTTTTATGTACGGAGGGTTGATTGTATGACATTTTTATTCACATAAAAAACCCAACCTAAGGCAAATGCCTCAAGTTGGGTTTACATGTTTAAATTCAAATGTTATTTTTTATTTTCTTCTGCTCTTGCAATAAGCATGTCTACAATTAGATCGACTTGTCCGCTTATAGCAATAGGATCATAACGATAGAATGTATTAAAATCATTTTCAAAATATTGATTGTTTTTCACGGCGTCTACGCTTTTCCAAACCGCTAAGTCTGTCAGCTGCTTAATCGCCTCACCCTTCTTCTCCGGGTCATAGACGGTCATAAACATATAATCTGCCGAATACTCAGGAAGTTCTTCTTTAGACAGCTGGAAAAAGCCGTCGTTGGCATCCACTTGCTTTTTAATCGATTCAGGAATTTTTAGACCCAGTGCATTATACACGGCTTGACCCGATCTGCCCGAATTTTCGCCAAACATCCATATTTCTCCTTTATCTGTAAGTTCAAAAATGCCGACTGTCGTATTTTCATCGACAACACCTTTCAGCTTCTCACGGCCCGCTTTTGGCTTCACGCAGCAAATATTGATTTGTGTTCAGCGTACAATTCATCCTTACTCAGCATAGTTTCAGAAAAAGACCCCTTAACCGGTGAATGGTTAAAGGGTCTGACATGTTTGTTTTGCACTTATTTCGTTGCAGGTGCTTCTGTAGCTGGAGCATCCGTAGCCGGCGTTTCTTCACCAGCAGGAGCATCGCTAGCAGGAGTATCACTTGCTTTTGGAAGCTTAATGACGATTTCTTGCTTAGGAAGCTCGTCTGTCATGTATTTGTTCATTTTCTCAGAAGCAACTGTACCTTTTACTGATTCTTTATCTGCATCAGTTAATTTATCAAATGCTGGCGTATCACGTTTCTCAACAAGGATAACATGGTAGCCAAAATCTGTTTTCACAGGCTCGCCGATAACGCCAATTTCTTGTTTATAAGCAGCTTGTTTAAACTCTTCTACCCATTGACCATTCTTCTTGTCCGCATATAGACCGCCTGCGTCCTTCGAGCCTGGATCGTCGGAGTATTCTTTGGCAAGGGCAGCCCAGTCTCCGCCTGCTGCCAGCTTGTCTTTCACTTCTTTAGCACGAGCCAATGCTTCTGCATCCGTGCGAATCTCTTTTTCTTCTTGTGTAGTTGGATCCGTTGTTTTGGTTGATACCAAGATGTGGCGAACAGAAACGGTTGCATAGTTAATACCGTTCTTTTCATATTCTGCTTTCATTTCTTCCTCAGTTACTTGAGCGTTCATATGAGCTACAAGCTTGGAAGTCATAAGCAAATAGTTTTCCATATCTTTGTCTTTTAATTTTTTAGCATCTACAGCAGCTTTCAATTCCGCATCTTGGGAAAGTGCTGTTTTGTACTGCTTCATTTGTTCTTTTACTTCTGTTTCAGCCTTTTTAACGTCTTCCTTAGAAGCCTGGCCGCTTAAAATTTTGTAGGAAATATACTGCTGGAGCAGCTGCTCCTTAAATTGCGGAATTTCAATAACTTGCGCATACGCTGGCTGCATTACCGTAAATACATCCAAATACTTGTTGAATTCCTTGTCTGTCACATTGCCGCCTTTATAGGTTGCAACTTCTGTTTCCTTCGCGCCGCCGCATGCCGCCATCGTCAAGACCAGCACGACTGCCACAATAAGCAGCGCGCCTTTGCGCCATGCCGATTTGCGTGAACTGTGTAACATGTTGAATCCCCTTTCATATTGAGAACTTGATAGTATTGTATCAGAAAAGGGGCGTATAAAGCGAATCTTGTCTATGTTGTCGCATCTTGCAATTCGTCTTTATAAAGGAGAACATCCTTGTACGCTTGCAAAAATTGTTCAATCATATGAATTTTCTGCTCCATATTCAATCCCTTGCCGCGCAGCAAAATACTTGGGTTTGGCTCCTGCTCGCTGCCCTGCTTAAAGCGGTTCTCATGCTTCAGACAAAGCTGATCAACCTTCTTACGGTCAATCCTCCGCTTCTCGCTAGCTGCGTAACGAAGCAGCAGATCATCACCTTTGCCGCTGAGCTGTTCAATACCATACATCGTGCCATACACTTTTAATCTAGCCACTGCGAGCAAATTGCTTACCGCTTGCGGTAAATCGCCAAAACGATCCACAAGCTCATCAATCACATCATCTGCCTCTTCGAACGTTCGGATAGCAGCCACTTTTTTATAGATCTCAATTTTTTGGATGCTGTCATAAATGTAATCCGAAGGCAAATAAGCATCTACGCTAATATCAATAAGCATGCTAACTGGCTTCTCTTCTTTGATTTCTTCGCCGCTCATCTCCGCTTTGCGCTTCGCGATCTCATCAGCCAGCATCTGCGAATACATGTCGAAGCCTACCGAGGCAATAAAGCCATGCTGCTCCGCCCCGAGCAAGTTGCCCGCTCCACGAATCGATAGATCGCGCATCGCGATTTTGAAGCCTGAGCCGAGCTCAGTAAATTCTTTGATGGATTGCAGACGCTTCTCGGCAACCTCCGTAAGCACCTTATCCCGTTGATACGTGAAATACGCGTATGCAATACGATTCGAACGACCAACGCGTCCGCGCAGCTGATACAGCTGAGAGAGTCCCATTTTATCAGCATCATGCACAATAAGCGTATTCACATTCGGAATATCGACGCCTGTCTCAATAATGCTGGTGCTTACCAGAACATCGGATTCACCATCGAGGAAATCAAGGATGGTCTTCTCCAGCTCCTGCTCTGACATTTGCCCATGGCCGACCGCAACTCTAGCACCTGGTACAAGGGCATTGATTTGCTCCGCCATTTGGTAGATGCCTTGAACACGGTTATACAAATAATAGACTTGGCCTCCACGTGCCAGCTCGCGCTCTATCGACTCCCGTACGAGGGACGGGCTGTACTCCACAACATAGGTTTGCACAGGGAAACGATTTTCCGGCGGCGTTTCAATAACAGACAAGTCCCGCACGCCAAGCATCGACATATGAAGCGTTCTTGGAATTGGTGTTGCAGTCAGCGTAAGCACGTCGACATTAGTTTTCAGCTTCTTCAACTTTTCCTTATGCGATACGCCAAAACGTTGTTCCTCATCCACGATCAGAAGGCCGAGCGACTTGAAAATAATATCCTGCGACAGCAGTCGATGCGTCCCAATAACGACATCTACTGTTCCCGCCTTCAGGCCCTTCATCGTTTCATTCTGCTCCTTGCGTGAACGGAAACGACTGAGCACCTGAACGTTAATCGGATAACCTGCAAAACGCTCGCGGAATGTCTCATAATGCTGCTGCGCCAAAATTGTCGTCGGAACTAGCACCGCTACCTGTTTGCTGTCCATTGCTGATTTGAAGGCAGCACGAATGGCGACCTCGGTTTTTCCGTAACCGACGTCTCCGCATAACAGCCTATCCATCGGCTGGGTTTTCTCCATGTCCTTCTTAATCTCTTCGATCGCTCTGAGCTGGTCACGCGTCTCGTCATAAGGGAACATCGCTTCGAACTCATTCTGATACGACGTATCTTGTCCAAAAGCGTACCCCGGTGCCGTCTGCCGCTCCGCATACAGCTTGATCAAATCATCAGCAATATCCTGAACGGATGCTTTTACTTTGCTCTTCGCCCGTGTCCATTCACTGCCGCCGAGTTTATTGACCTTAGGCTCTTTATCTTCATTGCCGACGTACTTCTGAATCATATCCACTTGCTCGATTGGAACAGACAGCTTATCGCCGCCAGCATAGAGAATATGCAAATAATCTTTATGAATACCTGCTATTTCAAGCGTGCCAATGCCTACATACTTGCCTATACCATGGTTATGGTGAACGACATAGTCGCCGACCTTAAGCTCTGTATAGCTCTTAATACGCTCGGCATTATCAACTTTTTTATCCATTTTCCGGGCTTTGCGCTGCTTTTGGGAGAACATCTCGCCTTCAGTAATAATGACAAGGTGAGAGGATGGCAGCTCAAAACCGGACTGCAAATTACCTTCTAGCAGAGTAGGCGTCTCAATGCTATAGTCGTCAAGAACTCGGCGCATGCGTTCCATGCGCTCTGCATTGCCGGCAAGCATCATTACTGTGGCACCCGTCTTGCGCCAACGTTCCATTTCTGCCTTCAGCACATTCATTTGCCCATGAAAATTTTGCATCGAGCGGCTTGTCATGTTCAATATATTTTGCGGCTGCGAATGCGGAATTTGCCTTAAGAATAAGGACAAGAAAAGCGTTGGAAACGGACGGTGATGCAAAATCTCCTCTGTATCGCGGGCAAGAGCAAGATCCGGAAGCGACTTGCCGTTTTGCAGCAAATGCATGGACCATTCCGCTTCATCCCGCTCCAATTGCTTCGCTGTCTCTATTAAACGCGTTGGCTCGTCTAGTATTAGCAGCGTGTCGGCTGGCATATAGTCAAGAATCGTTTGACGCTCTGGGTATAACAACGAAATATATTTATAAATTTCCGGAAAATAAACATGCTCACGCAGCCTTTCAATCTCTCCGCCCAGCTCCGTGCGAAGTCGATCCTTGGCTGTACGATCTGTCATCTTATCGAGCTGCTTCTCTAGCAGCCGCTGCGCATGATTAGCCGCTGTCTCCATACGGTGTCCGTCTGCGAGCAGCTCTTGGCATGGCGGAACCACATAAGATTCCAAGCGATCCAAAGAACGTTGATCTGCTGGATCAAAGGTACGTATGGAATCAACGTCATCGCCAAACCACTCGATCCGGTACGCTTGTGAAGCCGTAAGCGGATAGAAGTCAACAATCCCGCCGCGCACGCTCATATCGCCGCGCAATTCTACGCGGTCAGCCCGTGTATAACCAAGAGCGGTCATTTGCCGCAGATAAGCATCTATCGGCAGTGACTGGCCAACTTGAACCTCTACTTGCGCTTCAGCCATAACACTGCTTATAGGCAAATAGCGCCGAACGCCGGAGAAGGGCACGACAACAATCCCGCGATAGCCTTGGGACAGCTTGATCAGCACATCCATTCGCTGCGCAAGCGTCTCAGGACTCGAGATCGCCGCTTCTGCAGCTACCAGCTCATTTGCGGGATATAATAATACATTTTCTGACGAAAGACATTCCTGCAGGTCCTCCGCAATCTTCTGCGCAGAGAACATGTTATGCGTCACAACAAGCATAGGACGCTCTACATCCTCCCGCAGCGCTGCAATGAGCACTTGTCTGGAAGAGCCTGCGAGGCCAGATATCATCTGCTCACGCATGCCTTTACGAATACCGGATATAACGGACTGAACGTCCGTATCCGCGGCAAAAGCATTAATTAAAGCTTTCAACTTTTGCGACACCCCGTTTCTTTACACAATCGGAGAGTGATACGATCGCTCCCTGTACATTGAAAATAAGCCTCAGCCATCTGCTAAGGCTCATACTATTCACTTTCCGTCATTGAAGAGGACTAGTTACCAAATGAAGCTCTGGGTTCGCATCAATCGCCTCGCGGCAATAATCACAGACCACTTTTACCGTTACATCCCCATTTGGGTCATACGCTATTATATCGCTGCGTTCTTCGGGGGTCAAGAAATGGAAGCCCAGTTGATGCTCCGTTATATTTGACCCGCTAAGCGACCCCATCGATGTTCTGCAGTGCCGACAAATATAGTTTACTGCCATATGTATGCCTCCTGAAGGGTAGTTATATCCTTCAGTATGCCCTCATAATCAATTTCTAACAGATTATCGGTTAAACTTTGCCATTGTCTCCTCGAAAGGCGCCTTCAATCTAAACTCAATAGCATCACAAGCGTCAGCAACCATAGCAGACAATTTCTCATGCTCGCTCTTCGGAAAAGTGGAGAGCACATAGTCCGCAATGTTCATGCCTGGCTGCGGGCGCGAAATGCCCATCCGAACGCGGTCAAAAGTTTGCGTGCCCAAATGCTGAATCAATGATTTGATTCCGTTATGCCCGCCCGCACTGCCTTGATAACGAAGGCGAAGCTTGCCGATCTCCGTATCCAAATCATCATAAACGATTAAGCCGTCCTGAACCTCAGCCTTAAAGTAATCTAGAAATGATCTTACTGACTCTCCAGACAAATTCATATATGTCATCGGTTTAATAAGGACAACCTTCGTGCCTTGTACGTTGCCTTCTCCGATTAATGCCTTGCATTTATTTTGCGTTACACTAATGCCCCAGCGCCTTGCAAGCTCATCAACAACCATAAATCCGACATTATGCCGGGTTCCTTGATAAGCAGCACCGGGATTGCCAAGTCCTGCAATCCACCTCATTGCTCACTCCACTCCTTTACGGACAAATGTAACATAATCTATTACAAGCGTAAACATCGGAAGCCGTTCTGCGTCAGAACTTTCATTCTATTTTGCCCAAAAAGCAAACAACGCCGCCCTGATGGAGGACGGCGCCTGAATATGCTCGGTACTGCGTAGTATACGTAATTTTTCAAAAGAGATTCTACAGGCTCTTAACGCCTTCAAGCTTCGCTTCGTTGGAGCGTGACTCTGCTTCTGTAAGCTCCACTGCAGCAGCCTCTGCTTCCTCTTCTGTAAGCTCTTTTTGCGGCGCAAGAATCGTTGCAACGACCTGCTCAGGCTCGGCTAGTAATTCCACGCCGCTCGGCAACTTCAAATCGCTTACGAGTATGCTTCCGCCAATCTCCAGCGACGAGATGTCGACGGAAATAGAATCAGGAATGCTGCCCGGCAAGCATTGCACCTCAAGCTCATGCAAAATCAACTGCAAGATACCGCCCTCGCGTACACCTTGAGAATCGCCTTCTGCATGAATACGAACGTTCGCCCGCACATTCTCGTTCATATTAATTTGATGGAAATCAACGTGCAGCACTTGCCTGCTCAAAGAATCACGTTGCACCTCTGCGATCATAACGGAGGTTTTTCCATGGGATGGAATATTAATTTCAAGCACCGCATTCGGCTGAGAACGCAGCAAAGCCTGCAGTTCCTTACTATCCACTATGACTTGTGCTGCATCACTCAACTGTTTACCATAAATAACGCCCGGTATTTTCCCTTGGAGCCGCAATTGGCGCAACTCACCTTTCGTCGTGCCAGTTCGTTGATCCGCGTTCATAGCTATCGCCATATTGATTACCTCCTAAAGTTTTTGTGAAGCAAAAACTCGCTTCGTAAGCATACGCTTAGTTTTTGTGAAGCAAAAACTCGCTTCTGTTTTGATTTCCCTATAACTTACCCACTACAGCCAAAAATTAAACTCTAAACGACATTTGCATAAAAAAAGATGCAGCAACGAATTCATCCTCTGAAATCGTCACTGCATCCTCTATATCAACCATTTGGTATTATGATTGTTTCTTTTCTTTTTTTGCTTTTGCACGTCCACGGATCTTATCCGCATAACCTGATTTATTCACTTGGCGTTCGCGTGCGATCGCAAGATCACCAGCAGGTACATCATGCGTAACCGTAGAGCCGGCAACAACATATGCGCCATCGCCAATTTTCAATGGTGCAATCAAATTGACATTGCTGCCAATGAAGGCATTATCGCCGATTTCCGTTACAAATTTATTGTAACCGTCATAATTGACCGTTATGGCGCCGCAGCCGATATTCACGTCTTTGCCAACCTTAGCGTCACCAACGTAGCTTAGATGCGATACTTTGCTGCCATCATCAAGTGATGCGTTTTTGAGCTCCACAAAGTCACCAACTTTGCAGCCAACGCCAAGCTTCGAGCCTGGACGCAAATTAGCGTATGGCCCCACAGCGCTTGTATCGCCAATTACAGATTCAGAAACAACTGAATATTTAATCGCGACGCCGTTGCCGATCGTACTGTCCGCAATATCAGCTTGAGGACCGATAACACAATCTTCTCCGATAATTGTTGACCCGCGAAGCACTGTACCTGGATATATGACAGTGTCAGATCCGATCTGAACACCCGCTTCGATGTAAGTTGAGGACGCATCAATCAAAGTGACGCCGCCAAGCAGATGATTGCGGTTAATTCGATCGCGCATGAAACGCTCTGCCTCAGCAAGCGCCACGCGGTCATTCACGCCTATGGCTTCTGACACATCTGTCGTGCAGTAGCCTTGAACAGATTCGCCCGCTTCACGGAATATTCCGATAACATCCGTCAAATAATACTCGCCTTGTGCGTTATTACTCGTTACCTTAGCAAGCGCAGCGAACAGCTTCTCATTGTCGAAGCAATATGTGCCTGTATTAATTTCTTTAACTGCCGCTTCTTCAGCTGAGCAGTCCTTTTGTTCAACAATCCGCTGTACAGTGCCATCTTCGCCACGAATAACGCGGCCATAGCCTGTAGGATCGTCAAAAGCGGCTGTCAGCACCGTTGCAGCAGCTCCGCTCGAATGATGCAGCTCAAGCATGGCTTCAATTGTCGATGCTTGCACAAGCGGAGTATCGCCGCAAATCACAATCGTCGTACCTTTCTCGCCGCCAAGCAGTGCTTCCGCTTGCAGCACCGCATGACCGGTACCGAGCTGCTGCTCCTGCAAGACGTATTCAGCGCCATCGCCCAAATACGATTTAACCTTTTCAGCTCCGTGACCTACAATAACGACCGCGCGCTCCGCAGCCGCTTCCTTCACAACATCAAGCACATGGCCTACCATCGGCTTGCCGCACACCGGATGCAGCACCTTATATAACTTCGATTTCATACGCTTGCCCTGTCCTGCAGCAAGCACAATCGCCATAACTTTCATATGAAAGACCCCCTAGACCTGCAATAAATGATTATTTTAGTATAGCTTTATAAGTGTGAAAAAAGTGCTATCTTCATCAGCAAACGCTGAAAGCTGCAAAGATTCAAGTCGTACATCCTATTCCATTATACGAATATGTTGCTCGATTTCCAAGTGTATGGAATCGCTGCCTGTCATTCTACACTACAACCTATTCGTTTCATAGTAAAAAGATAAGTCGCACGTAATCACATGCTTAGCAATCACCTCTCGCAAAAAAAAGAGAAGAGAGCCATGGCTCTCTTCTCCAATCAACCCCAAAAACATAAAATGCAGTGCCTTAAGCTCCTTCTTCAATCGCAACTTCTTCTGCTGCGCGCTCGTATTCTGCGAGAACAGCAGCCTGGATTTTCTCCCGGGTGGTTGAAGAGATCGGATGAGCGATATCCCGAAATTCTCCATCCGGAGTACGTTTGCTTGGCATTGCAACGAACATACCATTGTTTCCATCGATGACACGAATATCGTGAACAACGAATTCATTATCAATAGTAATGGATGCGATTGCCTTCATACGCCCTTCGGAATTTACACGGCGGAGTCTGACATCAGTAATTTGCACTTGTGTTCACCACCTTTGTCTATCAGAGACTTGGTGTATACTTCCACGTTTTTGTGCCAATTCCTTCTACATTTTTGGTAAAATCATACTCAATTTAAAATATTTTTTTTATTTTGAATCTTTTTCGTTTTCATTCGACAATTGTCGATGCAATGACCTCTATTTCGACAAGAACATCCTTTGGCAGCCTTGCGACCTCCACGGCCGAACGAGCCGGTTTATGCTCTCCGAAGTAAGAGGAGTAAATGCCATTTACCGTTGCAAATTGATTCATATCTTTCATAAATACGGTCGCTTTTACGACATCTTGAAAGCTGGCACCTGCAGCAGCAAGCACGGCCTCCAAATTTCTAAACACCTGATGCGTTTGTTCCTCAATGCCGCCATCAACAAGCTGCCCAGCCGCATCGAGTGGAATTTGTCCTGAAGTGAACAATAATCCTCCGAGCTTAATCGCTTGCGAATAAGGTCCGATCGCTGCAGGAGCTTTGTCCGTTGCAATCACCTGCATTTGTTGCTTTGTTGTCATGATGGTCCCAGCCTTCCTAACAAGATGTAATAAGCTCTCATTTACACGTATCTATTCTTTAAAATAGTTGCCTGGAATTACCGTCGTTTGTTTTGTCTTCATATCAACAGCCGTCAGTTTAGCTAGTGAGACATAGTCCTCAAGAAGCCGTTCCTCGAGTTCTACCTCGCCTGACTCAACAAATACGCCAACGCCTGCGACGATAGCTTTAAATTCAAACAGCAAATCCATCATGCCTTGGATCGTTCCGCCTGCCTTCATAAAGTCATCGATAATGAGAACGCGGGATTGTTCCTTAAGCGCTCTACGTGCGAGTGACATCGTCTGAATCCGCTTGGTTGATCCTGATACATAGTTGATACTCACTGCAGAGCCTTCCGTTACCTTATTGTCACGCCGTACAATAACAACCGGAATATTCAAGCACGCAGCTGTAGCGTAAGCTAGTGGTATTCCTTTTGTCTCAACGGTCATAATGACGTCAATCTTCCGGTCTGCGAACGCAGTTGCAAACATTCTGCCGACATCCGCGAGAAGCTCTGGTTGGCCTAACATATCCGTTATATACAAATAACCGCCGGGAAGGACCCTTTCAGGCTGCTCTAACTGGCGGCATATGCTTGTCATAATGGTAAGAGCCGTCGTTTCTTGCATCTTAGGCGTATATCTTACTCCGCCTGCTGCTCCTGCAAGTGTATGAAGCTCGCCGATACCTTCTTCCTCAAACACTTCTTTTATGATCGCCAGGTCCTCACTAATTGAAGACTTTGCCGATTGATATCGATCAGCAAATGCTGTCAGTGAAATTAACGTGTGGGGTCGACTTAACAGGTATTGGGTCATCTCTACCAACCGCGAGCTCCGTTTCAACTTTTTCAAACACATCTCCCCCCACCTAAATCCGAATATTATAATGTAAATATAACATTTTTATACGGATTTAATCAAGGAGAACGTCAGCCTTATGTGAGCATTCTTACCACATATACTTCTTTGCAGAAACCGCGGAGCCCATTATAAATACGAGGAAGCTTGGCTTCCTTCGACACAAGGCCGAATACAGTAGGTCCGCTGCCTGACATAAGCACGCCATCGGCACCAAGCCGAATCATACTTTCCTTCAGCTGCATAACCTCAGGATGCACGTCCAGCGTAACTTTCTCGAGTACGTTGCCAAGTCCTTCACATATATCGGCAAAAGAACCGCGCTCAAGTGCACCAACCATATTTGAAATGGATGGATGCTCTTTAAGCTCATTTGCGCGGAATCTGCCATATACGTCAGCCGTCGATACATTGATTGGCGGCTTGGCAAGTACAACCCAGCATTGCGGAGGGTTGGCGATATGCTCAAGCTTCTCACCACGCCCCCTTGCGATTGCAGTGCCGCCTGTTACACAGAACGGAACGTCAGAGCCAAGCTCTGCGCCTAGCTTGCACAGCTCGTCCTCAGGGATCTGCAGCTTCCACAAACGGTTTAGCCCTCGCAAAGCAGCAGCAGCATCACTGCTACCGCCAGCGAGTCCCGCAGCGACTGGTATCTTTTTGTCTAAATGAATATATACGCCTTGCTTAACATCATAACGGTCTTTAATAAGCCTAGCTGCCTGAAACGCTAAGTTCTTCTCATCTAACGGTATGTATCCAACTTGGCTTGAAATAATGATCGTATCTCTAGGTAGCTCTTCCATTTCAAGTCGGTCTGCAAGGTCAACCATCGTCATAATCATTTCGACTTCATGGTAGCCGTCATCACGCTTGCGGAGTACATCGAGCAATAAATTAATTTTGGCAGGAGCTTTTTCATAAATTTTCATCTGATAAGTTCACCCGTTCGTTCGTAAGCTTAAGCATCATTATATCAAACCAACGCAATAAAAGCTAAGAGATGACAATCGAATGTTTTTCGACAGTCATCTGCTTAGCTTTTTCACGTATAAATAGGAGCCATCACTTAGGGTTGATTTGTTTTGGCAGCAGCCTGTTCAGCGATTTGTATTGCGCGTTTCACCATATTTCCGGCGTCCTTCGCGCGTATGCTTCCCCAGCCCTCTTGCTGCACCGTATCATAAAAACCAAGATCTTTAGCAAGCTCATATTTCAATTCCTCAGACATTACTCCGCGTCTTCTGCGACCCATTTCATTACCTCCATATTCAAATTTACGTCATTCTAATCAAAATATACGGCTGTCACTATTGCACAGGTAGTATGCTTCAAATGACAAGCGACCATACGGAGATGGAAATGGCCGCCTTCTTTTCGCAAAGGTAAATGAATGAATGCAAAAAAAAAGCGCAGATGCGATCTGCGCTAACATGCCTCACTAGGCGATATATATTCTATTGTTGCAAATGGGCGATACGGACTTGACCTTCATCATTGCATACGGTCACTTCCACCGACTCAGTCAGTATGTCCGCATAGCTGTAAGAGACACGCTTAAAGGCATGCTGCTCTTCATCCAGCTTTACAATGAAAACAGAAGGGTAGGTTTCTTCCAACGTACCGGTTCGTTCGATGGTCTTTCGTCGTCCACCGTTCGCTCGAAGACGGATTTTGGAGCCAACATGAGCTTCCAAGCTGCGTTTAATATCCAATAGCGCATTTTTTGCCATTGTCCACTACCACCTCTTTCCTTGTCCATTATAACCAAAAGGAGGAGGGTTGTCAAACAAAGCAAAATATTATATCAGTCGGTATATTTACTTGTCAACGGTGATTTCACCCATTTTTTAAAAAACCATACATAACGAAGCAAAAAATATACATATTAAGAAGTTGATTCAATTTAAACGTAACATTTGATACAAAATTGTGGCGAAAAGGACATGTTTGATTAGACTATTTTCAGCCTGAAAATAGTCTCTATTCATCCCTTCAGAACATATCGTTATCTGTTACTGCTTTAATACAGAGTTCGGTGACGTAATTTTTGGCTTTGGCAGACCTACACGGAAGCTGCCCATTGTCTCAATACCGCCCACGCCGTCAATTCCGCTTATCGTACCATGAATGACATCTGCTAAGTTAATCGTGTCTTTTATGGATGTATAGCTTGCTTTAATCGCTATATAAACAGGATCGAGCGCATGAATCAATATTCGTCCTGGCGAGCTTGCAAAGTTTGAGCCCACTTGCAGCAAAGCTTCGAAATGGGATTGGCAAGCACCTGCAATAACGATCAACCCGTCACGGCTTCTCTCATATTCTCTAGCGACGCGTACGGCATTAACGAAATGTTGTGAGTTTTTATAGCTGCTTAAACTGTACAGATCCATGGGCAAACGGCTTTTCAGTACGCCATCATGACCTGTTATTACGACAATATCCGGTTGAATTTGGGGCAGCAGACGGTAAAGCACATCAGCCATCTGAGACTCATGCACATGGAGACCGTGGGAAGGAACTTGCATCGTATTGTACAGCTGCATGCTCTTCTTCAAATAATTACTATCACCATCAAGGTGAAGTACCTTTCCTGGCACTTCAAAGAATGGTTGAGTCTGCTGCAGCGCATGCCGAATATGCTCCTCATTCTCAACCGCTTGACGTTCCCGTTCAGAATGCATGCGTCTTAATGAATCATTCACTTTAATTCGAACTTCTTGCACCGCACTTGTCGTTTCTGGATCGCGTATGACCGACAAATCAGGAATCGGAGCATCCGCAAGCAATCGGTAATCCGTGCCTTTCAGAACGGCAGTATGTGTACGAATAGCCTCAACCTTGAACAGCACGTCACCGCCATACGATTTGCGGACGACCAGGTCCCCTTGCTTCATGGGTAAATCACCTCTTCGTCTATCCTATGGGCAGAGCGTGCGAATGGTGAGTATTTTATGATGAAACGGCCTAGCTCTACCAGCCGGCCTCCAGCATGCTGCGGCTAATCCGCGCAAATTCCTCGAGCGACAACGTCTCACCGCGTCTTATAGGGTCAATATCGTTGCTTAAAAGCATTTCCGTTAATGCTTCGCGGCGCTCCTTGCCCACGAATGCAGTTAGATTATTCGCCAGTGTCTTCCGTCGCTGTGCAAAGCTGGCTTGCACCACTTTAAAGAAATGATCCTCATCGGGTACATCAACAGCTGGCTTGTCACGCAATGACAGCTTAATAACGGCTGAATCTACATTTGGCTGCGGTATAAACACCGTATGAGGCACCATGCAGACAACCTTAGGCACGCAGTAATATTGAACGGCTACACTGAGGCTGCCATATTCCTTGCCGCCTGGCTTCGCTGCCATCCGCTCCGCGACTTCCTTCTGAATCATGACGACGATATGCTCAAGCGGCAGCTTCTCTTCAAGCAGCTTCATAAGAATTGGCGTTGTCACATAATAAGGCAAGTTGGCAACAACACTTACACCTGTTACGTCCGCAAACTGCTCTTCGAACAGCTTCTTCAAATCAAGCTTAAGCACATCGCCATGAATGACGGTTGTATGCTCCTCGCCCTCCAGCACATCCTTCAAAATCGGAATGAGCCTATTGTCGATTTCGACAGCCGTCACCTTACCAGCCGCTTTGGCAAGCCGCTGTGTGAGCGCGCCAATACCGGGGCCGATTTCAAGCGCGCCCTTCGTTTCATCAAGCTCAGCTGCCGCTACGATGTTATTTAATATATTTTGATCGATCAGAAAGTTTTGTCCCAAACTCTTTTTGAAGGAAAAACCGTATTTCGCAATGATTTCTTTGGTGCGTTTGGGCGTAGCCACCTCTATCGCGGATGGCTTTACCGTTTCCTTGCTAAGCTCACTATGCTCTTGACTCATTCAGCTATCCCTCCAGTTCCTTTTCCATTTGACGGAAAGCTTCCGTAAACTCTGCTTTGGAAATCCGAAAGCTTGTACAGCGCTTATAGAACTGCTTGCCATTCGCATAACCAATTCCGAGCAGCTTGCCTATAACCAAGCGACGATTAGACGCATCAGGATGTACAATCAGACCTGCATCCATTAAGTCTTCCCAGCTAATTTCTCCCGCTTCATCTGCCGATTCTGTACGGAGCTCAGAGAGCGCCGCACGAATAGCTTCAGGACTCGCATTTTCGATGCCGATGTCCCCTTTGTACAAAGCCTTCTCCTGCGGCAAAAAAGCATGCTTGCATCCTGGCGCATGACGTGCAACAATTTTGCGAATGCGTTCTCCTGCATGATCAGGGTCAGTGAATATAATAACGCCGCGACGCTCATTGGCCAGCGCAATCCTCTTCAATACATCCTCACCGATAGCGGAACCATTCGTCTCTATGGTATCTGCATCTACCGCCCTTTTTATTGCAACGGTATCGTCTTTGCCTTCAACGACAATGATCTCTTTGATCACCAAGATCATCCCCTTCTACATAAACTGTATTTGACCCTTAGACATGCAAAAAGAAGAGGCAGTGCCTCTCCTTATGATGGCATATTTAATTGATTATTGCGATAAGATGATGGTAACCGCACAATTAGCTTGCAGTTGGTTTATTCGGCCCCAGCACATATACGGTGATGCCTTTTTTCCTGCCGAATTTGTTCGCAATCTTTGTACTATCAAAGTATACGTCGATTTTGTTGCCTTTAACCGCACTTCCTTTATCCTCAGCGCGGCGGAAACCGATTCCTTCAATATAAACCCACCAACCGATGGGAATTACCTTCGGATCAACAGCTATCGTCCGACCCTCTTGCACCCGAGTGCCTGATGATGTAATCCCGTATTCCGGATGGCTTTCATCTTTGCCTGTTGAAGAGAGGTCTGCAGAATAAGCAGTCAACGTGACATTTTTAAGTACTTTTCTAGCCTTAAACGTTACACCGCTCTTCGTAAGCGAAGTAAAGCTCGGGCTCTTGTTCGAGAGCACAGATACTTTAGGCTCTTCCTTCTTCGTTCCGATGGCGACAACCTGATTAACCGCAGCGGTTTCAACCACCTTGCTGACCATCTTCTTCGATATAAGAATTCCATCCTCGTACTGCTTCTCGATACTCTCTACGATCAGACCTTCCTTGCCGGGTTGAACAAGCTTCTGCTTGCCCGCTTCCAGCGTTGGATCGTTCTTCTTCACAATAGAGAATGGCATTGCACGCTCTGTCTCAGCTACCTTCTTATCTACGCGAACGACGGTTACAGTCATTTCGTTGTCCAAAACGGTATGAAGCGGAGGTATTACTTTATCTTGACCACGAACTGGAATATGTAATTCCTCGATCGCTGCCTGCACTGTTCTCTCTGTCGTATATACAGTAGAGGTCTTGCCATCAGCCTTCACAATTACCGGTATCGCATGAGTCACCTCTATACGATCTCCGTCCTTTATTGCCGCATTAAGCGGTATGGACACCTCATCATGTGGTCCAATTGCGATAGCTTGTTCATCCAGTAGGCGTTGCAGGACCCATTGCTTCGTTTCCACAATGGTTTCTTGTCCGTTCACTACTACGGAGACGCTTTTGACAGCCGTTCCGTACAACAACACCAAAAACATGAAAGTCATAGCGATTGAGATAGTAGCACTCAAAAGAATCAAACGCAAGTTTTCACGCTTCCATCGCAATGCGAAAGACATGCTGGATGATCGTTTCCCATGGGTGTCCTTAACCTGGAGTATTCCCACTTCATCGGTCCTCCTTCATAGCCCCGCCGCCAAGTGTTACGCATGATACAACTGACGCGACTATAGTATATTGGCGTGCGAGCACGCAATCCAGTACTGCTATCGATCCTCCCACCCCCATCTTTTATCCCTATGTCGACAAATTCCCGATTATTCGAAAATAAAAAGAAGCCGTCGACAGAGGATCTGTTTCGTGGCTTCCCGGTTAAATGATTCACTGGGATACAGAAAAATGGATGCACGAGGTTGATCACTCTCTATAACGCTTGCGAGGTTAGCTGACGGATTCGGACAAGAGAGTCGCCCTATTCGTTACACAATGCTCATGGCAATGGCTTCGAAATTCACCCCTGAAGAATTCAAAATACGGTTTCAAAAACCGTACATGGTTCCCCCGCTCTCCGAATGGAGATTAAGCGTAAACTGGAAATCCAATACAAAATTTTATTGCTCTGAGATGAATCATACCTTCATACGAGGTCAATTGTAAAGATACGATAAAAGACGATTTAAGCGAAAAAGCAGGATAAAGCAGGAAAAAATAAGCGATTATCGCTATAAAAATTAGTTTTTACGCGATAAAGGTCTCTATTTCTCATTATTCCTCTCGTTTTTAGACAATACCAAAACATCTTCGACCGTTTTCAGTCGTAATTACGCCTATTTCTTCTACCGTTTTGCCCAATAATTCGGCTGCTGTCTCTGCAACTAAAGAGACGTAAGAGGACTCATTTCGCTTCCCTCTGAACGGGTGAGGAGTTAAATATGGAGCATCAGTTTCGATCAAAATTCGGTCGATCGGAACCTGCTTAAGCACCTCTTTTGGCACCCTTGCATTTTTGAAAGTAACGGGTCCTCCAAATGATATATAGAAGTTCATATCAAGACATTGTTTAGCCGTTTCCCAGCTGCCGGAGAAGCAATGCATGACACCGCCAACCTCTGCTGCATTCTCTTCCTGAAGAATACGAATAATGTCCTCATGAGCATCCCGATTATGAATGACAATTGGCTTGCCCACCTTACGAGCAAGACGAATTTGCTCACGAAAAACCCTTTGTTGTACCTCTTTTGGAGAAGTATCCCAGTGATAATCGAGTCCAATCTCACCAATGGCGACAACCTTCTCATGCGCGCATAGACGTTCAATCCATTCCAAATCCTCTGGAAGCATATCTATACTGTCAACTGGATGCCAACCAACTGCTGCGTATATAAAATCATATTTCTCTGCTAGCGCCATCGTTGTAGGGATCGTTTCACGGTTAAAACCAATATTGACAAGCATATGCACGCCTGCATCCTTCGCACGCTGGATGACCTCGTCGCGATCCTCATCAAATTTTTCCGAATCTAAATGGGTATGTGTATCAAAAAGTAATGTCATGTTGATGTTATGCTCCTTCAATCTAGTTTGAAAAGCTTACGAAGTGATTCCGGCAATCGATGAATATTTTGTTTGAGCGGCTCTTCTGGATAATAAAGATGATATTGTCCTTGATGCAGGCCAGTAATAGAACGAACAATGTCGGATTTAGAGGATATTTCGCTTATATCTTCCAAACCATCTAACAACAAAATCGGCGCTTTTTCTTTCTTTTCTCCTTCTTTTTTATCTGGTCGATATACGTCATACGGCAGGTCAAATGGAAAATCGATTTCCATATGATAATCCGGATTCATTCCTATAGAAGAGAAACATTCGCTAATCTCATTTAGCAGCTCTTCATCCGGGTTTTCAAGCGTAATGTACTTATATAAATGCCTGTTCAGAAATCGTTCACATAGATCGCTTAAAATAGGATCATGCTCCTCCGCCCACTCTGCGAAAGCGGTCTGAACGAGTGCTTCATCCAGCTTCAGATAGTCGTGCACCGTCATCGTGTTCTGAAGCAAGCATTTCAGCTGCTTAGGCATCCACTGAAAGGAGTAGCCACCCACGTAAAGCTCCTGTGCTCTACGAAATATTTGACGTAGAATAATTTCCGAGCTTCTTGTAACCGGATGGAAGTAAATTTGCCAATACATTTGATAACGAGACATCAAATAATGTTCAACTGCGTGCATACCGCTCTCTTTAACTACAATTTGCCCTTTATAAGGACGCAATACGCGCAAAATGCGCTCTAAATCAAATGTTCCATAGTTAACACCTGTAAAATACGCGTCTCGGAGCAAATAATCCATCCGATCAGCATCCATTTGGCTTGAAATCAAACTAACAACAATCGGCTTTGGATATTTTTTTTGTATGACTGCAGCGACCTGAGCAGGAAACTGCTCCGATACAGCACTTAGCACGCGATTGATTTCTGTATCTCCCAAAATGATGTTACATGTCCACTCTTCGTGATCCGTGTCGAATACTTCTTCCAAGGAGTGCGAGAACGGACCATGACCAACATCATGCAATAAAGCAGCACAAAGCGAGACTAGCTTTTCTTCGACTGGCCAGTCAGGATAGCTGTTTCGTTCAAACTGAGAAATAATTTTTCGAGTAATTTCATATACGCCAAGTGAATGTGAAAACCGACTGTGCTCTGCTCCATGGAAGGTCAAATAGGAGGTTCCTAGCTGTCGTATCCGGCGCAGTCTTTGAAACTCTTTTGTATTGATCAAATCCCAAATCGTTTGGTCTTGTACATATATATAATGATGAACAGGATCCTTAAAAACTTTCTCTTCGGTCAGCTGTTTTTTCATAGTCTCTCATCTCCTTTGTTCATATTTTCGACACAAAAAATGATTTTCATGTCGAATAGTGTCGGAAATTAGTTTCCAAATTGTCGAAGCTGTTGTATTCTATTACAGAGTAATATGACCGTACTAACTAGTCAAATACTTGTGAATTCAGCTATCCGGGGAATATTCCTGGTTGACTATTATGGTAATCGTTGGTATTATAGTAATCATAAAAGCAAAAACTATGTCGAACGATGACGAAACGTATTTTGAGAGGGGCAATAATAGATTATGATGAAATCTACTGGTATTGTTCGTAAGGTTGATGAGCTAGGACGCGTCGTTATACCGATCGAATTGCGCCGTACACTTGGAATAGGCGAGAAAGATGCTCTTGAAATCTACGTAGATGGCGAGCGCATCATGCTTAAGAAATATGAGCCTGCATGTATCTTCTGTGGCAACGCAGAAAACGTATCTTATTTCAAAGGAAAAATTGTTTGTCATGTTTGTTTGTCAGAAATGCCAACACCTGTGACAAAATAAAAAAAATAAGTTATACTGTACTTATTAACTTGTTAATTCTAACCTTTTTTATACTCCTTGATACCTTCCTGCGCTTGAACCCGGCCAGGAAGGTCTTTTTTTTGTCTACTATTTCACATATATGATAATCATCTATCTATTTACTTCATTATATACTTCGCGTTTAGGCAAACCTCGATCGAGCGCAACCTTCTTAATGGCTTCCTTACGATCAAATTGTTCCTCATAATGAGCAACATGGGCAGCAAGATCAAGCTCAGACCACCAAATATCTGCCGCTGGCAGCTCACTTGCCCCTTCACCCTCTGATCCTTCCACCACAACACAAAATTCTCCGAGTGGCGGATGCTCCTCAAACCATGCTATACATTCTGAAATTCGGCCGCGGACCGCTTCTTCATGGCGTTTTGTCAGTTCTCTGATACATGCTATTTGGCGATCGCCGAGACATTCCTGAAGTGCATCAAGTGTTTTGTTTATACGATGGGGTGACTCGTAGAAAAGCAGGGTCCCTTTCTGTGCTTGCATATCGAGCAGCCATTTCATTAATGACTTTCGCTCGCGCGGCGGAAATCCAGCAAACAAAAATCGGTCCGTAGGCAGACCCGATATAATAAGTGCAGACAATGCTGCATTCGCTCCTGGAATAGGAATAACGGAAATACCATTTTCAATAGCGTCCTTCACCAGATCCGCACCTGGATCAGAAATAGCCGGCAGACCCGCATCACTAACTAATGCGATGGATTGCCCTTCTAGAAGCAATCTGATCAGCTCAGGGCCGCTGGCTTGTTTATTGTGCTCATGATAGCTGACAATACGAGTTCCAATCTCGAAATGTGTAAGCAGCTTCCGTGTTTGCCTCGTATCTTCAGCAGCGATAAGCTGTACTTCCTTCAATGTACGAATCGCACGGAATGTCATATCTTCTAAATTTCCAATTGGTGTCGCGACCAAATAAAGGCTTCCAACATTTTCTTTGGAAGCATCGGCAAAGCTTTTTTGTATATTCAAACGATCTGCACCCCATTCTCATATACCATTATTGGCGGAAGAAGCTTGATGTCAGGCTTCCCATCACGCATTGCTTCTATTAATACCATGTTTGCTTCTGCATTTGCATGAGGATGCACAAATTGAATCCGCTTCGGCTCAAGTCTCCATTTACGCATCGTTTCCACAATATCAAGCAGACGCGAAGGGCGATGAACCATCGAAACCTTGCCGCCAGGGCGCACCAGCCTAGAACATGCTTCAGCGACATCATCCAGCGTACAATGAATCTCATGCCTTGCGATCGCATAGTGTTCGTTTTCGTTTTGTTCACCTGCTGTTATTGGCATATAAGGCGGGTTTACCGTTATCGCATCATATACCCCGTTACCCGCAATCTTAGGATACAATTTCAAATCCTGCTCAATAACGTTTATTTGCTCCGTCAGCTTATTCAGCATCACGCTTCTTCTAGCCATATCCGCCAATCTTGGTTGAATCTCAACCGCATCAATTTGCGCATTTGTTCTCGTTGTAAGAAGCATCGGTATAACTCCATTACCCGTACATAAATCAGCAATTCGCCCGTGCTTTGGCACACTTGCAAACCGTGACAATAATACGGCATCAAGTGAAAAGCTGAACACTTCCCGGCTTTGTATAATTTTCAAACCATTTTCTGTCATAAGATCATCGAGACGTTCGTTTTCTGCTAAGGTTATATGTTCCGACACGATTTGGGCCGCTCCTTGATTGTATATTTAATAAAAATACCGCCCCTTGCGGCAAGGGCGGCATGTCGTACGGATTCCACTATTTATTAAGAAAGGATAGACAGAATAAACAGTCGCCTTCCGTCCGCAAATGCCCGTAATAAACGTTGCATATGTGGAATCCTTCGTGATACAACCGAGTTAAGTTGTCATGGCCTTCACCAATTGCTGCTCCCGCTTCCGCGAATGCATGGTCAGTGATGACCTGTTCCTCTTTGCTTACTCCCGGTTTAATTCCTTTGGCTGGAGCTGCAACAACTTCATGCTCTAGCTCAGCCTCTCTCTTAAACAACTGACGCAGCTGGTTGTTCTCCTCACTTAGACGCTTATTATCCTCGAGCAGCTCTTTTACCTTCTGCTTCAAGTCCGTAAGCTCCTTATGGAACACACCTACTTGGTTATCCAGCTCATCCATTTTCGCAAAAATATTGTTCTTCTCCAAGTTCCCACCCCAGAGCTTCAAGCGTGAGTGTAACCTCACCCGTGAGAATCGCACTCTGCCGCTTATTTGATGACGACATCATCCATCGACAGTTCTTTCGGTTTACCTGGTGTATCAAATAATTGCACATACACACTTTTGGTGGATGTATTAATACCAGTTACCTTGCCTTCACCATATGAGGTGACTACGAATTTTCCAATTGCCGGAAGTTCTTCTCGAATGCTTTCGTAATTGTCATGCTCATATTTCAGACAGCACATGAGACGACCGCATAATCCAGAAATTTTTGTCGGATTAAGCGATAAGTTCTGATCCTTGGCCATCTTGATCGATACGGGCTCAAAGTCACCCAGCCAAGAGGAGCAGCAAAGCACTCGTCCACATGGACCAATACCACCGAGCATCTTTGCTTCGTCCCGAACTCCGATTTGCCTGAGTTCAATCCGAGTTCGAAATACGCTGGCTAAATCTTTTACTAGCTCGCGAAAGTCAACTCGGCCTTCTGCCGTAAAATAAAAAATAATTTTGTTACGGTCAAACGTAAACTCAACGTCAACTAACTTCATGCGAAGCTGATGACCTTTAATTTTTTCAAGACAAGTAGAAAACGCATTTTTGGCTGCGGCGCGATTTTCTTCAACAACTTTTGCATCCACATCGCTTGCAATACGTATCACTTTCTTAAGAGGAAGAACAACATCCGATTCACCGACTTGCTTCTGTCCCACCACCACTTTACCGTATTCGATTCCGCGTGCTGTTTCAACAATAACATGTTGTTCCTTATCCACGGGATGCTCAACCGGATCAAAGTAATAGATCTTGCCCGCTTTCTTGAAGCGGACGCCGATGACATTATACAAGAATTAGCCCTCCTGTAAGTTTACCAATAGTTGCTCAAATGCGAGCTGAGGCGTAACATTCGCTCGCATACGCTTACTCGCTTCTAACGTATGCTCGATGCAGGACACCCAACCTGCGAACGAACGATTAAATGCATGTTTACTTATCCAATCCAACTGATCTATAAAAACGATGTTGTCCTGCCTGCCGGCCTGGAACTGTATCAAATCTTTAAACCATATAACTAATAACGACAACAGCAGTTGCGTATGCTCTACCAAATCTGTTTTAAATAGCTGTTGTCCAGCAGTGATCATCGCCGCGGTGAATCGGGTCAAACTCTCCTTGCCTAATTGTATCACTAGGGTTCTGATTTCTGCAAACTGATTCTGCTGGAGAAATTGTCTTGCACCGTCTAAACCTGATGTTAATTGAACAACGGTTCGGGCTAAAATAGATGGAGCACCCTCAGCAATAAGAGTTTGCAGCATAATCTCAGGCGACATCGGCAGGAAAGGCACCCACTGCGTACGAGAACGAATAGTAGGAAGAACAGCTTGTCCATTATCCGTAATCAGAATAGCAACAACTGGCGACAACGGTTCTTCCAAAAATTTCAGTAAACTATTCGCAGCCTGCAGCGTCATTTTGTCAGCTTGCTCTATCATATACACTTTGCGCTTCGTCCCGCTATTGCGATAAGAAAAGTCCCGCTGCAGCTCGCGAATTTGATCAATTTTTATGGACTGGCCATCTGGCGCTATCGTCGTTAAGTCTGTCTGATTGCCATGTTCAAATTTTCTGCACTCCAAGCATTCCCCGCAAGCAGCGGCAATACCTGCCGTACAGAACAATGCCTTTGAAAATTCGCGAGCCATCGCCATTCTTCCCGTACCTGAAGGACCATTAAATAAATAGGCATGAGAAATTTTACCGCTCTGCAAAGCATGGGTCAAAATCCGCTGCGCTTTCCATTGCCCCGGAATATTTTCGAAGCTCATCGCCATTCCTTACCTTTCCCTGCTCTCTTATCATCAAAACAATAAATTAATAAGAAGGCCTCGTATCTCACCGATCCTGTTAAGCAAGTCAATTCTTCCTTGCTCACTGTCGAGTAAATCCTCAGCCATGGAGACGAGTGTCGCATCGATCTCATCCAGCAGTTTATATCGTTTAATTCGTCCTCTGCGATCGAAGCCTTTGACTTCCTTCAGCACAACGCCGCGCCGGATGGTGTCCTCCAAAAATTGCTTGATCATTTGACGATAAATTTTCAATTCACGGACAGTCATCACTCTAGCAAGTCGATCACCTTGTCTATGAATGTCCTGCAGCTTCAGTTGAAGCTGCTCTTGTGTGCGATCAGCATCCTGCTGAACCATCACATCAGCAAAGCTTCTTGGCTGTATCTGTTTGTTTGTGGCTTCGTTGTTTGTACGGTTTTGTCCCAATGGTCGAAAGCCTTGATCAATTTTCACCCTATATCACGCCCATTCAGAAATGCTCAAATCGTTCAACAGGCATTACGAATACAGCTGCTCCACCAACCTGTACTTCAACAGGGAAAGGAATATAGGAATCTGTTGATCCGCCCATCGGTGATACAGGAGTAACCAATTGGTCTCTTACTTTGCAATTTGCATTAATGACTTGAAGAACCTCATGTACTCTCTCGTCCTCAATACCAATCATAAAGGTAGTATTGCCTGCTCTTAGAAATCCACCCGTACTTGCCAGCTTCGTTGCTCTAAACCCTTCACGAACAAGTGCATTTGACAGTCTGTTGCTATCCTTATCTTGAATAACCGCGATTACTAATTTCATCTTCATTCCCCCTTGACTACTATTAGAATAGGTTATTAATAACTTGCAATTTTAACCATTAAACCATTTGTTGAATCTCAAGCCCCATAACGACAAATCTCTTGATGCATAGAATTTCGTCTATACTTTAAAGTTTGACATCGGTTGCAAAAAATCCTGCAAAACGCTCATCAATTGCTGATAAAACGTCAGCAAACACCAAATCCGCACTATTTTCGGCATTTACAAGCACGATTCGTTCCGGGTTCTGCTGCAACAGCTTCATATAGCCTTCTCGCACCTTCTCATGGAAAGACTGCTTCTCTAGGTCTAAACGATTGATTTCTCTCTCTGATGCTTGTGCGATACGTCCGAGACCTACTTCCGGAGACACATCCATGTAGATCGTCAAATCAGGCATCACTTCTTTAATCGCGAATTGATTGATGGCCCAGACCTCATCTATCCCAAGCCCACGCGCATAACCTTGATAAGCCAAGCTGCTATCTACGAAGCGGTCACAAATAACAAACTCGCCTTTCTCCAGTGCTGGAACGACCTTCTCCACCAAATGCTGTCTTCTCGCAGCTGCATACAGCAGTGCTTCTGTTCTTGCATCCATTGCAGTATTCTCGCGATCCAATATAACGGCGCGAATCTGTTCTGCAATGGGAATGCCTCCTGGTTCTCTCGTCGTCGTGATCGACTTTCCCCTTTGAAGCATTATATTCGTCAATTGTTCAATCAGTGTCGATTTGCCGGCTCCTTCGCCGCCTTCTATGGTAATGAATACACCTTTTTTCAAACTAAGGCTTCTCCTAACGTTATGTTAACTATACTTTCTTCTATATTAACAAAGCGGTACTCCTAGTACAATGAACATTTACTTCAAGTTCATAATCGTTCTGCTTTTCAGCTTATTCAGGGTAAACAGCTATGGTATTCATCATTCCATCAGCAGCACCTTGAAACTTTGCACCCATCTCGGCAAGCTGTTGTATATGCTCAATTAACTCTGCCGTGATTCTCTCTCCTGGATACAAAATAGCGATGCCAGGCGGATAAGGTATGACCATCTCTGCTGATATATGATGTACAGCATCTTTCAGCTGTATTCGCTCACTTGATTTGTTCTTAAACCTAGATCTCGCAAACGAAACAGGCTCTGATATCAAGCGGCTCTCATGGCATGTAATTATTGAAGCTGCTGGCAGCGCACACCCCTCTTTATCATCAGCCATCAGCCCATCAGAATTTTTATTTGTCGTAGCATTGGACTCAAGTGCCTCAACAGCCTCCTGCAGCCTCTTTATCTCCTCTAATGATGTCTGAATACCGACAACAAGTACAATATACTTAGGATCTGCCATCTCAGCAAAACAGCCATGCTGCTCCATATGCTTCAGCAGCTCATAACCGGTTCGCTTACCGCTAGAATCGTATAACACTAGTCGCAGCGGATCTGATCGCAAGTCTGATTCGCTATTTCCATCGATTTTCATCTCCCGTATAACGGATGAGTGACGATGCAGCCACTGACGGAAAAACGCCGCTGATTCAAGACTTTGTTTAAAAAGATCAGTACCCAAAGCATCAATCATTGCTCGGGAAATATCTATTGAAGCCAAAATCGGAAACGACGGGCTTGAGCTTTGAATCATCGCAAGCGACTGACGCAGCAATTCCCTTGATATTCTGTTGCCTTGAATGTGAAGAAGCGCCCCCATCGTAAGTGTCGGCAATGTTTTATGCGCTGACTGTACAACGCCGTCTGCTCCCTCTGACATTGCCGACAGCGGAAAAGCTGGCTCCAAGCCATAATGCGCACCATGTGCTTCATCTATGAAAATCGGCTTATTATACCGATGGACAGTCTCAACATATGATTTAAGTTTCACACTAATACCGTAATAATTCGGGTTAGTCAAAAAGACAGCTTTTGCATCAGGATATTGAATAAGCGCTTCTTCCACTTGCTGTACAGAAGGAATCGTTGCTAACCCCGATAACGGTTCAATCTGAGGCGAGAGGAACACTGCTTTAGCCCCAGCAAGCTTCAAACCATTTATAATGGATTTATGTACATTCCGTTGAACGATAACAATATCATCTGGATCACATGCAGCGAGCAGCAGCGCCATATTACCAGAGGTGCTTCCTCCAACCAAAAAGTAAGTCTCCTCTGAACCAAATGTTTTTGCAGCCAATTGCTGTGCTTCTTTAATAGAAGCTACAGGATGATGCAAATCGTCGGTTGATGAGATTTCAGTTAAATCAAGCTGCATTATTTTATAAAAATAATCGACTACATCATCATTTAATTGATCATTCCATGATGGTTGCTTAAGTGCTTGTCCCCCATGATGGCCGGGTACGTGAAATCCGACTGGCTTAGTACGGGTATGATTCACAAGCGCTTCAAATAACGGAGCAATAAAGGGCTTCATTGTTTAAGTACAATCCTCTCCAGTAAACATTCATTCCTATTTCTATTATATATAATATTCAATAAACACTACAAAAAAAGAGCAGCTTCTGTAATCAGAAACCGCTCATGCATTTTTACCCAAAAATATTTGCTTCATTTGATTAATGAAAAAAGGGTATTTGGCATCTTTAACATCTGTTCTTATCATTTCCGCTTCACAGGTATCACAGATAAAACCGGTCACTATCCGAATACCCTGACCTTCAGCCTTTTCCTCGTTACAAATAATACACTGATACTCGCGATTATCGTCCATAACAATCCCCGCTTTCTGATCGTCCCTTATTAACTATTATTATGACACATAGTCTATCTATTTATACTTGTTTCATAGCGCATTTCAAATATTTATATATCGTATGCCCCGTATGGGCTAATGGTTACAGCATATGTAAAAATGTTTCATAAAGCTATGGACAGAATGCTTGTAAATACCGATATAGTTAACGAGAGTCACAGTATCTCTGAGAAGGAAAGGAAAAGTAAATATGCGTCAAAAATTATCCGAACAACAAAATGCTACAATTTATCAATATCAGCTTGTAAAACGAAAAATCATTCGCCCTGAGCTTATTCAGAGCCATTTGCTTATTGCAGCCGTATTATTGGCTTTCCAAATGCTCATGTATGAAATGGATGGTCTATTTTCATGGCTTTTCGGCTTTGCAGTCGTACAAATCATCCATATCGCGATTATACTGCTTACATTTATCCGAGTGGACGAAGCAGCAGATAGGCAATGGGTCTGGCGTATTACACCGCCATGGATTGGATTTAAACCAGCTAATGATATCAAGCTGTTCCTATTTCGCCGAGTTCATCGTCATATGTTCTGGATCGGCCTTTGTGCCATTGCGCTTCTATATCCATGGATCAAAGAATCATTGATGATTAGCATTGTAAGTTGGCACCTATGGCTGCTGATCCCGCGTATGCTTCTGTCCTTCTCTTTCCGTAAGGAGCAGAAGGACGGCGTACTTAGGCTTCAGTCTAGAGAAGCATCTTATTATCGCAGATAACAAAGAGGCCTTAGAAGCTCATACAGAGCGTTCTAAGGCCTCAATTTTTAATCTAAATTAGACACGGAAGAAACAAAAAACCTATCGCATCACATGCGATAGGTCTCTCGTGCTTGGCGACGTCCTACTCTCCCAAGACCCTGCGGTCTAAGTACCATCGGCGCTGAAGGGCTTAACGGTCGTGTTCGGTATGGGAACGCGTGGTTCACCTCCGCCATCGCCACCAAACGTAGCGTGTTGCACGCTGAAAACTGGATACGAAAGATTAGGCTTGCTGAAGCCTTTATGCTGCTGTCTACTGGATGTATGGGTCACAGTAAACGTGTTTAGGATAAGCCCTCGACCGATTAGTATTCGTCAGCTACACACATTGCTGTGCTTCCACCCCGAACCTATCAACCTCGTCGTCTTCAAGGGGTCTTACATACTGGGAAATCTCATCTTGAGGGGGGCTTCACGCTTAGATGCTTTCAGCGCTTATCCCGTCCGTACTTGGCTACCCAGCGGTGCTCCTGGCGGAACAACTGGTACACCAGCGGTACGTCCATCCCGGTCCTCTCGTACTAAGGACAGCTCCTCTCAAATTTCCTGCGCCCGCGACAGATAGGGACCGAACTGTCTCACGACGTTCTGAACCCAGCTCGCGTACCGCTTTAATGGGCGAACAGCCCAACCCTTGGGACCTACTTCAGCCCCAGGATGCGATGAGCCGACATCGAGGTGCCAAACCTCCCCGTCGATGTGGACTCTTGGGGGAGATAAGCCTGTTATCCCCAGGGTAGCTTTTATCCGTTGAGCGATGGCCCTTCCATTCGGTACCACCGGATCACTAAGCCCTACTTTCGTACCTGCTCGACTTGTAGGTCTCGCAGTCAAGCTCCCTTATGCCTTTGCACTCTTCGAATGATTTCCAACCATTCTGAGGGAACCTTTGGGCGCCTCCGTTACATTTTAGGAGGCGACCGCCCCAGTCAAACTGTCCACCTGACACGGTCCCCGAACCGGTTTCACGGTTCTAGGTTAGAACTCCGATACGATCAGGGTGGTATCCCAACGTTGCCTCCACACAAGCTGGCGCTCATGCTTCAAAGGCTCCCACCTATCCTGTACAGATCGTACCAAAGTTCAATATCAAGTTACAGTAAAGCTCCATGGGGTCTTTCCGTCTTGTCGCGGGTAACCTGCATCTTCACAGGTATTAAAATTTCACCGGATCTCTCGTTGAGACAGCGCCCAAGTCGTTACGCCATTCGTGCGGGTCAGAATTTACCTGACAAGGAATTTCGCTACCTTAGGACCGTTATAGTTACGGCCGCCGTTTACTGGGGCTTCGGTTCACAGCTTCGG
This sequence comes from Paenibacillus sp. FSL K6-3182, assembly GCF_037976325.1. Lineage (NCBI taxonomy): Bacteria > Bacillati > Bacillota > Bacilli > Caryophanales > Paenibacillaceae > Paenibacillus > Paenibacillus sp. FSL K6-3182. The sequence continues at coordinate 15,468 of NZ_CP150265.1, read as the reverse complement.
GTTACCCCTAACCGCTCCCCTTAACCTTCCAGCACCGGGCAGGCGTCAGCCCGTATACTTCGCCTTACGGCTTCGCACAGACCTGTGTTTTTGCTAAACAGTCGCTTGGGCCTTTTCACTGCGGCCCCCTCGGGCTATTCACCCTACCGAGGCACCCCTTCTCCCGAAGTTACGGGGTCATTTTGCCGAGTTCCTTAACGAGAGTTCTTCCGCGCGCCTTAGCATGCTCTGCTCGCCTACCTGTGTCGGTTTGCGGTACGGGCACCTAGATCTCACTAGAGGCTTTTCTTGACAGCCGGAGTACATGACCTTCGCTACTGCAATTTTCGCTCCCCATCACAGCCCAGCCTTCATGATCGACGGATTTGCCTATCGATCAGCCTCACTGCTTGGACGGACTATTCCATCAGTCCGCGTCACTGCCCTTCTGTGTCACCCCATTGCTCAAACAATCTTCGGTGGTACAGG
>NZ_CP150265.1:0-10000 GCF_037976325.1 Paenibacillus sp. FSL K6-3182 | reverse complement strand
CTTGTTCTTCATTTTCATCTATAGCTTCATTCTCTTCACTGCGAGCAACACGTGTAACAGTCGCTACCGTATCATCTTCGCGTGTATTAATCAGCCTTACGCCTTGCGTATTCCGTCCCATCGTAGATATGCCTTCCATGCTGGTACGAATCATCGTGCCAGATGAAGTCATAATCATAAGATCCTCATCATTCTCAACCACTTTGAGTGAGACGATCGGTCCATTCTTATCGGTTACGTTAAGCGTCTTAATCCCTTTACCGCCACGGTTCTGAATACGATAATCGGCCACTGGTGTCCGCTTGCCGTAACCTTTGGAGGTAACGATCAGGATATCATTATCCGGTACGATAACATCCATATCAATAACGGTATCTTCATCATCAAGCTGGATACCTTTTACGCCTGTAGCGGAACGTCCCATCGAACGGACATCCTGCTCAGAGTAACGTATGGACATACCCTGCGCCGTTCCCATAATAATTTCCTGATTGCCGTCAGTCAGCTTAACGCCAATTAGATCATCGTCCTCACGAAGTGAGATTGCGATCAATCCGACTTTCCGAATGTTGACGTAGTCATCAAGCGGAGTCTTCTTCACAACCCCTTGCCTTGTAGCAAAGAACAAGTAATGTTCCGAATCAAATTCTTGTACAGGTATGACCGCATTGATTGTCTCGCCCTGTTCAATTTGAATGAGGTTGATAATAGGCGTACCGCGTGCAGTACGGTTAAGATCAGGAATCTCATAGGCTTTCAGCTTATACACCTTACCTTTGTTCGTAAAGAACAGCAGGTAGTGATGCGTATTGGATACAAATAGATGCTCAACAAAGTCATCATCCTTAGTACCCATGCCGACAACGCCTTTGCCGCCGCGCTTCTGGCTGCGGTAAGTGCCAACCGGCAAACGCTTGATATAGCCCGTGTGAGTAATGGAGATGATAACATCCTCACGAGGAATAAGATCCTCATCGAGAATTTCCTCATCACTTGCCATTATCTCCGTACGACGCTCATCACCGAAACGATCCTTCAATTCAGCAAGCTCTGTGCTAATAATATCGAGCACAAGCTGCTCATCAGCTAGAATCGCTTTATATTCAGCAATTTTACGCATAAGTTCTGCATACTCTGCTTCTATTTTATCTCTTTCCAGACCAGTCAGGCGCTGCAAACGCATATCCAAAATCGCTTGCGCCTGCTCATGGCTGAGCGAGAATCTTGTAATTAAGCCTTCACGAGCTTGATCAGCTGTTTGGGAAGCGCGAATGAGTGCAATGACCTCATCCAAATGGTCAAGCGCTATTCGCAAGCCCTCCAAGATATGTGCGCGAGCTTCAGCCTTTTTGAGATCAAACTCCGTACGACGACGAATGACCTCGATCTGATGCTGTAAATAATGATAAAGCATATCGCGTATGTTAAGCGTCTTAGGCTCACCATTTACGAGTGCCAGCATGTTAATCCCAAAGTTGGATTGCAGCTGTGTATGCTTGTACAAATTATTAAGTACGATGCTCGGGTTAACATCACGACGAAGCTCAATGACTACGCGCATGCCGTTACGATCCGATTCATCTCGCAAATCAGTAATACCTTCAATTTTCTTCTCGCGAACGAGCTCGGCAATTTTCTCAACTAAACGAGCTTTAATGACTTGATAAGGCAGCTCATGCACAATGATGCGCGCTTTGCCGTTATTTTCTTCAATCGTCGCCCTTGCTCGCATTGTTACCGAACCGCGGCCTGTCAAATAAGCTTGACGAATCCCCATACGGCCCATTACAAAACCGGCTGTTGGAAAATCCGGACCTTTTATGTGTTCGATGAGTTCGAGTGGCGTAATGTCAGGATTAACAATAAGCGCCTGTACTCCATCAATAACCTCATTCAAGTTATGAGGTGGAATATTCGTAGCCATACCAACCGCTATCCCAGTAACCCCGTTTACAAGAAGGTTTGGATAACGTGCTGGCAATACAACTGGTTCCGACTCTTCACCGTCATAGTTAGGAACGAAATCAATCGTTTCCTTGTTGATATCGCGTAGCAACTCCATTGCCATCTTCGAAAGACGAGCTTCCGTATAACGCATGGCAGCTGCAGAGTCGCCATCAACAGAACCAAAGTTACCATGTCCATCTACGAGCATATAACGCATGGAGAAATCTTGTGCCATCCGTACCATCGACTCATAAACTGCGGAATCACCATGCGGGTGATACTTACCGATTACTTCTCCTACAATTCTCGCTGACTTCTTGTGGGGCTTGTCCGGTGACATGCCCAGCTCAGACATCGCATACAATATGCGTCGATGCACTGGTTTAAGTCCATCCCTAACATCGGGAAGAGCGCGACTTACGATGATACTCATTGCGTAATCCATAAAGGAATCCCGCATCTCCGTACCAATATCTCGATCTCTTACAGACATACGTTGTTCTTCCGCCATGATTTACCTCCCTGACGCCATCTATAGCTACTCTTAAATCAACATAACTCTTATATTACTTTCTCAAAAAGCGAGCATATAAACCTTTTGCGCTCATGCTTTTGGAATTCCTGCGAAACTTTCGTATTTACTTGCTAAAAATAGGTGAATTACCGCTCTCCATACATGAAAACCTGCCATAAAATAAACAGACCCAACTTTCATTATACCACTCAATCGAAAGTCTGTCTCCTGCATCATTTCAAATCGATGACCTGTAAAAGCAACATTTTGAAAGGAGAAAAATCGTTGAGTATACAACGCGTTACGAGCAAATGGGCCAAAACAAAAGTCATGTTGAAATCTGACTATTTGCGCTCTTATATGCCCCCAACAAAACTATTCGGACGTGGCAGCCTTCAGTCAATGCTTAGTGAATATGGTATGGTCTACGTCAAGCCGATAAACGGTACTTTCGGCAATGGCGTCATCCGCGTGGAGAGAACTACTGTACCTGCTCTCGGATATCGCTATCAGCTTGGGACAAAAATCTTGTTTTTCTCAACACTCGACCAGTTATACCATAAGCTAGCTCAACAAACGAAGAAGCGAAGCTATCTTGTTCAAAGAGGTATCCATTTGCTAAAACATCAAAAGCGGCGCTTCGATATTCGCGTTATGGTTCAGAAAAACCCTCATAACGAATGGGAGGTCACTGGCATTATCGGTAGACTCGCCCATCCTGCGAAAATAGTAACCAATTATCACAGCGGCGGGACTCCGATGGCACTTGAGCGGCTCATGGGCGATCATGCTAATGCTTCAGAACTTGCTGCCTTCAAAAACAAATTAAGAAAAGTCAGCATTACGATTGCCAACCAGCTACAAGGTGCCTACCCCAATATAAAAGAGCTAGGCGTGGACATCGCAATTGATGCAAAGCTGCATCCATGGATTTTGGAAGTCAATACATTACCCGACCCATTTATCTTTCGAAAGCTGCCTGATCAAAATGTTTTTCATAAAGTATATCGTTATGCAGTCGCCTATGGCCGATTTAAAAAAAGAAGCAGTCGTCCATAATGGGCGGCTGCTTCTTTTCGAAATCCTTTATCTTAAACATCTAGATTCGTTACGTATCTAGCGTATTTTTGAATAAATTCGCGGCGCGGTTCAACATTATCGCCCATAAGCGTGTCGAACACGATATCCGCTTCAATTGCATCCTCAATCGTTACCTGGAGCATTGTGCGGCTTTCAGGATCCATCGTTGTCTCCCAAAGCTGAGTAGCGTTCATCTCTCCAAGACCTTTATAGCGCTGAACGTTTACTTTTACGCCTTCTCCAAATTCAGCCAAAATCTTCTCGCGTTCCTTCTCGGTTTGCGCGTAGCGAATAACCTTATTACGCTCGATCTTGAATAGAGGAGGCTGTGCAATATAAATATAGCCAGCGTCTATAATTTCACGCATATAGCGATAGAAGAACGTTAAGATGAGCGTACGAATATGAGCGCCATCGACATCCGCATCAGTCATAATGATGATTTTGTGATAACGTGCTTTAGTTAAATCAAAATCATCGCTAATACCGGTGCCCATCGCTGTAATCATTGCCCGAATCTCAGCATTGCCAAGAATACGATCGAGACGCGCTTTTTCTACGTTCAAAATCTTACCGCGAAGCGGCAAAATGGCTTGGAAATGACGATCGCGGCCCTGCTTGGCAGATCCACCGGCAGAGTCACCTTCTACGATGTACAGTTCGCTGATCGATGCATCCTTGGATGAGCAGTCAGCAAGCTTACCAGGTAGTGAGCCAACTTCCAGAGCGCTCTTACGACGAGTCAGCTCACGCGCTTTGCGCGCAGCTTCACGAGCACGAGCAGCAGATAGACCTTTTTCTACGATTTTGCGCGAAACAGAAGGATTCTCTTCTAGAAATTCCTGCAGCTTCTCGGCAAAAAATGATTCTACGATTCCGCGGACTTCGCTGTTGCCAAGCTTAGTCTTTGTTTGTCCCTCAAATTGCGGTTCCGGGATTTTGACAGAAATAATAGCCGTCAAGCCCTCACGCACATCATCGCCGGAGAAATTCGAATCATTATCCCTGATGAGATTTGATTTGCGGGCATAATCGTTAATAATACGCGTAAGCGCGCTCTTAAAGCCCGACTCATGCGTACCGCCCTCATGTGTATTAATATTATTTGCGAAAGAGTATATATTCTCGGTGTAGCTGTCATTATACTGTAGAGCGACTTCTACTTGGATATGATCCTTCGAGCCTTCCACATAAATTGGCAGCTCATGCAAAGGTTCGCGATTGCGGTTCAAGTATTTTACAAACTCGATAATACCGCCCTCATATTTAAACGTATTGGATACGCCAGTACGCTCATCACTAAGCACAATTTCAATGCCTTTATTCAAAAACGCAAGCTCGCGAATACGCGATTGCAGCGTCTCATAGTCGTATACGGTCGTTTCCGTAAAAATTTCTGTATCAGGCTTAAACGTTACTTGAGTACCTGTTTCCGTTGTCTCGCCGACAATTTTTATATCATACTGTGGAGCACCCTTGCGGTACTCTTGCTGATAGATATTGCCTTCGCGTTTTACTTGAACAATGACAAGCTCGGACAGTGCGTTTACGACAGATACGCCGACCCCGTGCAAGCCGCCGGATACTTTATAGCCCTCTCCGCCGAACTTACCTCCCGCATGCAAAACAGTCATAACGACTTCTAGCGTCGATTTTTTCAGTTTCGCATTCTCTCCTACAGGGATACCGCGTCCATTATCGATAACCGTTACGCTGTTATTCTCATGCACGATAATTTCGATTTTTGAGCAATAACCGGCCAAAGCCTCGTCAATACTGTTATCAACAACCTCCCATACGAGATGGTGAAGACCTTTGCCACTAGTGGAGCCAATATACATCCCCGGACGTTTGCGTACCGCCTCTAAACCTTCCAAGACCTGTATCTGACTCTCGTCATACGTATGCTGTTCCAAAGACATGCAACTTCACTGCTCCTCTCAACTGCTGTTCCTGATCGCCTTCGCTCTAGCCGTTAGCCACAAACTGATGGGCTCTTTTCTTAAGCGTAGAGGATGAAATAGGCGAATAATATATTTTTTGCTTCGTTACAACGATCGATTTTGGCTCTTCCTCGCCTATCGTTTCAACGTCCTTACGCTTGCGTGCTCCCGCAACGAATTGCTTGGATAGTTTAGAGGATTGCTCGATAGAAATATCAAAGATGGCCACGAGCTCCGCAGCCCGAATTATTTTCTCGCCGCCCAAATGGATGTACATGTCCTCTTCCTCACCTCTCCTATTCGCAATTTAACGTGTCACTCGGCCGTCATGCACATGATAGATGCCGGCATCCTGAAGCCTGCTCACATTCACGCTTTCAAGGCCGGTCGTTGTAATAAAGGTTTGTACTTTGCTCTGAAATGTCTCAATAAGCTGCGTCTGACGGTTCTGATCAAGCTCTGACAGCACATCGTCAAGCAGCAAAATCGGATACTCACCGATTTCCTCGTTAATGAGTTCTATTTCTGCCAATTTTAAAGACAGGGCCGTTGTTCGCTGCTGCCCCTGTGAGCCGTAGACTTGCGCTTCTTTGCCGTTGATAAAAAACGCCAAATCATCACGATGCGGACCCACGAGCGTAACGCCTCTGCGAATCTCCTGATCTTTCACCTGTGTTAACTTTATCATAAATTGATCAAATAAAACAGATTCATCTTGCTGGGCATCTGTATCAAAAGAAGGACGGTAGTCAATCGTGAGCTGCTCAGTCCCGTTCGTTATGCCTGCATGTATTCGTTCTGCAAACGTTTGTAATTTATGTATAAAGTGTTTCCTTTTTTTCATGATTTTAACACCATGCTCTGAGAGCTGCTGATTCCACACCTCAAGCATCGTTTGATTTGCCCCTCCAGGATAGGAGGCTTTCAAAAAATTGTTGCGCTGCTGCAGCACTTTTCCATATTGCTGGAGTGTATACAAATAGCCGGGCTGTACTTGTCCGATTTCCATATCGAGAAACCGTCTTCGCACTCCCGGCGTTCCTTTTACAATTTCAAGATCCTCTGGCGCAAACATGACGACATTTACCGAACCGATGAAATCACTGAGCTTACGCTGCTCAAGTCCGTTTATTTTCGCTTTTTTTCCTTGCGCTGAGAAAAGGAGATCCAGCTTAATCGCTCCGTACTTCTTATCGACCTCGCCAGTAATACGAGCGGAGCTTTCTTGCCAGCCAATAAGCTCCTTGTCCTTAGAGGTACGATGAGACTTCGTTAATGCAAGTACAAATATAGCCTCTAGCAAATTGGTTTTGCCTTGAGCATTTTGCCCAAGAAATATATTGACCTTATTCGGCGTTTGCAAGTCAATCTCGCTGTAATTCCGATAATTTTGCAGCTGTATGCTCGTTAAAAACACGTTTTGACCTCCCGGTCCGTTGGTGCGTTACTCTCTACCTACCGTAAAGACGCCGCAGCCTTCAACTTCTACTTTATCGCCAGCATACAATTTTCTTCCTCTGCGGTTATCCGCTTCTCCGTTAATAACGACAGTGTTTTCTTGAAGGAAAAACTTCGCATGACCGCCGGTTTGAATGCAATCAGAAAGCTTCAAAAATTGGCCCAGCGTTATATATTCCGTCTTGATGGCGATTTCTTTCATGAAAATAGGTCAGCCCTTTCTTGCTTATATTTGAGATTTAGCCCGTTGTTCTATAAGGCAAGATGACATACATGCTATATGCATGATCCATAGGACGAATAATAATAGGGCTCATTGCACCTGTAAAGCCAATAAACAATTGCTCGCTATCAATGACTTTAAGGACGTCGAGCATATATTTAGAGTTAAATGCGATTCGAAGAGGCTCGCCGTTAAATTCTTTTGCTTCAAGCTGCTCCGTTACTCGTCCAAGCTCAGTCGAGCTGGATGAAATTTCAATCGTTCCATCCTCAAGCGTCATAAGGCGAACGATATTCGTTTTTTCCTCACGAGACATGAGGTAGGCACGATCAATCGCGTCCATCACATTTTTTGTATCAAGTACAAGTTCTGTTTTGAACGTTTGCGGAATAATTTTAGAAGTATCGGGATAAGTTCCATCAAGGATACGTGTATAAAATAATACATTTCCGAGTTTAAACAACACTTGGTTGTCTGTTACAACGATATCGACAAGAGCATTTTGCTCTGGAACGAGCTTGGATAGCTCAATTAGTGTTTTCGCTGAAATGACGACATTGCTGAATTTGAGCTGTGCTTCTGTTTCAACTTGTGCCGTACGGCTTGCTAGTCGGTGGCGGTCCGTTGCTACAAATTTCAATTCCCCTTCAAGCAAGTTCCAAAGTACACCTGTCAAAATAGGGGTTTGTTCACTTGCTGAGGCTGCAAGCACAGTTTGGCGAATCATTGCTTTTAATAGATCGCCAGGCATTTGCAATATATCGTTTTGTTCGATGGAAGGAAGTACTGGAAATTCTTCCGGATCAAGTCCGACCATTTGTATTTCAGTAGAGCCCGAACGGATCATCGTCTGGTAAGTATTGCTCACATCGATAACGACTTGCTCGGATGGGAGTTTTTTTACAATCTCCACGAAAAACTTTGCGGGCAAAACGACGCTTCCCGGTTTATCCACATGTGCAATAACGAATTGATCTCTTTCCACAGGGATGAAGCTTTGAATAGAGATATCGGTATCGCTTGCTGTAAGTGTTACCCCAAGATGAGTAACCTCAATTTTGATACCGCCGAGAATAGGTATAGCAGGACGTGAGGAAGCAGCCTTTGCTACTTGCTGGATCGCATCGTTTAATTCATTTTTTGAGATTGTTAATTTCATGATTTCACTCCTAGCGTTCTTATAAATTCATCCAAGTATGAGCTCTCACAAACGATTTTTTTGAAAATGGCGTAAATTGGTTATGTTTTGATGATTTCGCGTTTATTTTAAACGTTATACAAACCTTATACTTCACCGCGAAGCGAGCATTTGCCTGTAAAGGCTGGCATCAGCCGTTTTGCCGTATTTGATGATGTTTTTTTAAAGATTTTTAGTAGTCGTAGTAGTAGGGGCACTGAATATGTGGATAACCCCTTGGAAGACCGATAAAGCAAGCCTATCCACATGTGCATAGCTTGTGCATAGGCTTGCTTAGTTGTTCACATATGATTTTTGATCTTTTCGGTCAGGTTTTGAATGATTTTGTACAGGTCCTGATCTATTTTAAGCTGCTGTGTAATTTTCTCATGTGCGTGGATAACGGTTGTATGGTCACGCCCGCCAAAAGCCTCGCCAATCTTCGGAAGCGAGAAATCGGTGAGCTCCCTGGATAGATACATTGCGATTTGCCTAGGATAGGCTACCGCCTTCGTTCGTTTCCGCGCTTTGAATTCCTCTAGCCGCAGCCCGTAGAACTCCCCAACCTTCGTCTGAATATCATGCATCGTAATCATTCTAGGTCTGCTAGAAGGAATGATATCCTTAAGCGCTTCTGCCGCCAAATGCGACGTAATGTCTGCATTTATCAAGGATGAATAGGCGACTACCCGAATAAGGGCACCCTCCAGTTCACGAATATTTGTATCGATTTGATTAGCGATATAGATCATCGCTTCGTTAGGAATATCTAGATTCTCAGCGCGTGCTTTCTTGCGCAGTATTGCAATCCGCGTCTCCAGATCCGGCGGCTGAATGTCGGTAATAAGTCCCCATTCAAAGCGAGAGCGTAGCCTTTCTTCCAGCGTAGGAATTTCCTTTGGAGGCCGGTCACTTGAAATGACAATTTGTTTCCGCTCCTCATGCAGCGCATTAAAGGTGTGGAAAAACTCTTCCTGCGTCTGTTCTTTTCCGGCTAGAAATTGAATATCGTCAATGAGCAGAACGTCGATATTGCGATACTTCGTACGGAAGCTTTCACCACGATTATCACGGATAGCGTTAATGAATTCGTTGGTGAATTTCTCAGACGAGATGTAAAGAACTTTCGTATTCGGGTTGTGATCCATGATGTAGTGGCCAATGGCATGCATTAAGTGGGTTTTGCCTAGCCCAACTCCACCGTATAAAAACAATGGATTGTAAGCTTTGGCCGGCGCTTCCGCTACGGCAAGCGATGCTGCATGCGCAAAACGGTTGTTAGCACCGATAACGAATGTATCAAATGTATACTTCGGGTTAAGCATATGAGTAGGTGTCGCTTCCTCATTCATGACAGGGGAATGCACCGCTTTCGGCGGGAACATATATGCGGGCTCCGCACCCTTAGGTTCCTCAATAGAGAAGCGAACATCGACTTGTCTGCCCAAAAACTCAAACAGTGTCGTTCTTATTAGCTTCGTATAACGGCCCTCCAGCCATTCGGCCGCAAATGTTGTCGGCGCTGTTACTTCAAGCATGGAATCATCAACAAAATTAGCTTTCGTTGCTTTGAACCAAGTGTCAAAGCTCGGTTTGCTCAATTTCGTCTGTATGATCGACAACACTTGCTGCCATAAATCATAGGTATGGCTGTCCAC